>RDXK01000111.1 GCA_004292605.1 Bacteroidota bacterium | reverse complement strand
CATTCCGAATATTACAGAACAGGATATGCTGAACGAACTTTGTGTAGATAATGCAGGCAACCTGTTTTTAACCAAAGTAACTACCAACAACCAAAAGGATGCTATTGTACAAGCTAGTTTGTTAAGCTTACCACTTGGAAGTATTGATATTATTACCCAACCTGTAAATAAGCCAGAAAATATTATCTGGGATGATATACGATTGAAGATTAATAACAACGAACAAAAAATAGTTTTTTTATCGTTCTATGCCACTAAACGCAAGGGGAATATCGATGGCCTTTTTGCCCAAGTAATATCGCCTTTTGATAGTAGTGTAGCACCCGTAGAAACCATCTATCCATTCCCGAATGAATTAAGAATGGAAGCTAGAGGTGAGGCAGGTGTAGAAAATGCTTTTAACAATTATTATTTAGAAGATATATTAATAAAAAAAGATGGCGGTTTTGCCCTAGCAGCAGAATCCATAGGTAGTGCCAATAGCAATAACCGCTGGAACCAATTAAACAATCCGGGCTGGAGCCCCTACGATTATTATATGTTTAATCCTACAAACGGTTTCTACAATCCTTGGCGGCTAGGAGGTTTTGGTGGCTGGGGCGGATTAAACGCTTGGAACTGGGGTACCCCAATGGGCGGCTGGGGTTTTAACAATGGTTTTGGTGGTGGCTTTGCCCCAGGTGGTATGGGCTGGGCTCCGCAAAACAACAGCACCCGATACTTTGCCGATAATATTGCCTTGTTCTCGGTAAATAAAAAAGGTGAAGTGGAGTGGACGAACATTATACGCAAAAGTCAGTATGAGGATAATACCGACTTATTTCTTGGCTATACCACCCTCAATACCGGAACAGATGTGCATTTTATTTTTAATGTAATGGAAAAACGGAACTACATACTAAGCGATAATAGTGTAGATGCTGTGGGCAAACTAGTACGCAACCCTACGTTTAAAAATCTTGACCGTGGGTACGATTTTATGCCTCGCTTAGCCAAGCAAGTTGCCTCTCGCCAAATCATTGTTCCATGCCAATACCGCAATAGTATTATTTTCGCCAAAATTGAGCTTTAACATCCTTTATTTTGGTAGGCGTATTTAAAGAAAAAAGTACCGTTTCCGTGTTTTGGTTAGCCCTGCTAAGCATTGGGCTGCATGTACATTTTATAGCCGATCCTCCGCAAGTAATTTGCCAGCCTTACCATGGTTTGGTTTATTATTTATTGCAGTATTTACCCGGTGTACCCACCGTAGGGCTAATGCTGCTGTACCAAATATTTATACTGCTACAAGCCCTAAGGCTTAACTATATCTTGAACGAGGTAAGGCTGTTTCCCAAACAGAACCTTACCATAGCCATGACGTACGTGGTGGTGATGGCCGTACTACCCGATTGGAACAATATTACCCCAGCATTGGTAGTAAATACATTGCTCATAGTACTACTTGGCTTGTTTACTAAACTTAACCAAACCAGTAACTCCGCAGCCGGAACGGTGTTTAATATTGGACTATTAGCCGGCTTTATTACCATCTTTTTTAATAATGCCGTGGGTATTCTTCCATGGGCGTTGTTTTCCCTACTCATACTTCGCCCGTTTCGTTTAAATGAAATTGGCTTGTTTATTATTGGTGCCATTACGCCGTTTTACTTGCTAGCATCGGTATTATACCTAACCAATAAATGGAGTTCCCTAAGTGCCTTTTTGCCCTATTTTGATATTCATATTCTTTCCGCTGGGCAGCATTGGATACCCACCAGCATAAGCCTTGTATTATTAGTTTTACTGTTTGCTGTGGGCGTGGTATATGGTAATAACGATAGCCATAAAATGCTTATTCAGGCCCGTAAAATTTGGTTGGTTCTATTTCTAGGAGCCTTGTGTTTATTGCCAGGTGGCAATTTGGTTTCACCGGGTGGGTTAGATGCTTTGCAGCTTTGTTTATTACCCGCAAGTGCCATCATGGCCAATTATTTTACCCATGCCAAAAACCTTTATGTACGTTCCATCGTATTTTGGTTATTAGTAGCCGCTGTTTTGTACAATAATTACATGTGGATAATAGTAAAGGCTTACTAAAATTTACCGTTTTATTAGTGCTCACAAACAGTAACTTTGCCCCGCAACACATACAATATGAAATTTGGAATAGTAGTATTTCCCGGTTCAAACTGCGATAGAGATATGCAACACAGCCTAGCCAACGATTTAGGCAAGGAAGTAAAAATGCTGTGGCATAAGGATAGTGATATTAGCGATTTTACCACCAACGACTGTATAGTACTACCGGGCGGTTTTAGCTACGGCGATTATTTACGCTGTGGTGCCATTGCTAGGTTTAGTCCTATGATGCAGTCGGTAATAGATTTTGCCAACAAAGGAGGCAAAGTGTTGGGCGTGTGTAATGGGTTCCAAATTTTGTGCGAAAGTGGTTTGCTACCCGGTGTACTTTTACAAAACGCCAACCAGCAATTTATTTGTAAAAATGTGTATATAACACCCAATCAGCAAGATGCTTTTTGTATACCCATAGCCCACGGCGAAGGCAGGTATTTTGCAGATGAGGCTACCATACAGCAACTTACCGATAACCAACAAATTTTATTTCAATATTGTGAGGCAGATGGTACGGTTTCCAGCGAAGCCAACCCGAACGGTGCTGTGCAAAATATTGCAGGTATTACCAATGCACAACGCAATGTTTTTGGTATGATGCCCCACCCAGAAAGAGCTACTTCCAGTTTACTAAACAATACCCACGGCCAATCTATTTTTTCGCTGTTGGGTTTAAATTAATGATATGAAAAAAATGTTTCTTTTAGCCATCGTTTGTACCATAACCGCTACCATTTTTGGGCAAATTAAACAGCCGGTAAACTTTAGTTTTTCTAGTATAAAAAAAGCAGGTAATACCTATCAGGTATCTATTACCGCTACATTAGAAAAAGGATGGCATATTTATGCACAGAATACGCCTGATGGAGGCCCTATACCTACTAAAATTAGCTTTGCCAAAAATCCGTTTATACAGTTAGTAGGTAAAACCACTGAAGTAGGTAAACAACAAACCACACACGATAAAAATTTTGGTGTAAACGTTTTGTACTATAGCAATTCCGTAGTGTTTACACAAAATATCACCTTGAAAAAACCCATCGCTACCAATATCACTGGCGAAATAGAATACATGCTATGCGACGATGAAAAATGCTTGCCACCAAGCAAAAAATCGTTTTCTATAGCCATCAAATAAATATCACATGAAAGCATTTCTACTAAGTTTTTTTGTAGGCTTTTTTACCTTATTAGCAGCTGCACAGGAACCAAATCCGGTGCAGTTTTCTTATACGGCTAAATGGCAGAATGATAGTGCCGTTGCTATAACTATAGTAGCGAAACCCGTAGCACCCTACAGCTTTGTATTATGGCAGGCCGGCACCATAGCAGATACTGCCATTGCTAGCTCCATTAGTTGGAACCTAAAACCTACACAAAGCCTACAAAGTACGGCCCAGGTGCTAGCCCATACTGCGGCCAAATCAGCGGCTGCAAGTGATAGTAATTTGATACCGGCTACGGATTCTAGTAGTTATATACAAAGCATCATCGTTACCGATACCACGACAGGAAGTATAGAAGCTTCTATTAACTGGATAGCCAAAAATGGCGACAATTACCCTACGGGCGTAAGCACTATACGAGTGCCTTTGCCTGCGAAACCCAGCACTACCTCTGCTAGTGAAACAGGTGGTACAGATGGTAGCTTATCGAGCATTTTTTTGTATTGCTTATTGGGTGGACTGCTAGCGGTATTTACACCCTGTGTGTTCCCACTTATTCCTGTTACCGTAAGCTTTTTCCTAAAACGTAGTGGCAGCAAGGCTATGGGTATACGCAATGCTT
This sequence comes from Bacteroidota bacterium, assembly GCA_004292605.1. Classification (GTDB taxonomy): domain Bacteria; phylum Bacteroidota; class Bacteroidia; order Chitinophagales; family Chitinophagaceae; genus UBA10646. Next base: position 28,231 of record RDXK01000111.1, on the reverse strand, counting down.
TGCTTTATAGTGCCAGTATCATCCTAATTTATACCATCCCTACTTTATTAATTACCCTAGCTTTTGGTAGCACAGCCTTGTATAGTATTAGTACCAGTGCCACTGCCAACTTTGTATTTTTTGCGGTGTTTTTGGTATTTGCAGCTTCGTTCTTTGGTGCGTTTGAACTTAGTTTACCTAGCAGCTGGGCCAATACTGCCGATGGCAAAGCCAGTAAAGGTGGTTTGGTAGGCATATTTTTTATGGCCATTACACTAGTGATAGTTTCCTTCTCTTGTACTGGCCCTATTGTAGGTACCTTGTTAGGACAAACAAGTAGCGAAGGCATCACCATGGCACCCGTAATAGGTATGCTTGGTTTTAGCATTGGTTTGGCTCTACCCTTTAGTCTTTTTGCTTTCTTCCCTAGCCTATTACAAAACCTACCGAAAAGCGGTGGCTGGTTGAACAGTGTAAAAGTTTGTTTCGGGTTTATTGAACTGGCCTTAGCCTTGAAATTTTTCAGTAATATCGATTTAATTTATCACTGGCAGCTACTAAACCGAGATGTATTTTTAAGTATTTGGATTGTACTATTTGCCCTAATGGCCCTATACTTATTGGGCAAACTCAAATTTTCACACGATAGCGATTTGCCTTATATAAGTGTACCTCGCCTACTGTTTGCTATCACTAGCTTCAGCTTTGCGGTGTATTTGGTACCGGGCTTATGGGGTGCTCCGTTAAAACCATTATCGGGTATTCTTCCACCGGCTACTACGCAAGATTTCAATTTGCATACAAACCAATACGCTGCTCCTGTTGCCGCTGCACCCAACGGTGCCGAGGCACCCAAAAAATTAACCGACAAACTAAAATTACCTTTTGGTCTTGTAGGCTATTTCGATTTGCAAGAAGGTTTGGCTGCTTCTAAAAAATTGAACAAGCCTATCATGCTCGATTTTACTGGTCATTCCTGTGCCAACTGTAGAAAAATGGAAGAGGAAGTTTGGAGCCATCCACGTGTATTAGAGAAACTGCGAAACAATTTTGTAATAGTGAGTTTATATGTGGATGAACGCACCGAAATAGCCACCAAGCAGCAGTATCAGGGCGATGACGGCGTGTTTGTAAACACCGTAGGCGAATGGAATTTAGCCTATCAAATTAAAAAATTTGGTATTAACTCACAGCCTTTATACATGTTTATAGATGCTGATGAAAAAATACTAAGTACCACAAAATATGGATACAATAGTAATGTAGATAAATTTCTGGCACACTTAACTGCTATAGAAAACGAGTATAAAAAACTACATCCTTAGGCGTAGGCACCGTAAGTAATACAGTGTTACCGCTTAGCCAAAATACCTATTAGTTTGTGTACCTTTCGCTCATCTTTAACCAAAATAACTAGGTATGTGGCAACTACTACGCATAGAATGGCTAAAAATTAAAAACTATACTACTTTTTGGGTTTTAATGGGCTTGTATGCAGTAAGCATGGTAGGCATTAACGTGATAGTAGGTGCTATTTTTAACAAAGCCCCGAAAGATCCGTTAACACAAGCTTTGATGGGTGGTGGTATTTTTAGTTTTCCGCAAGTATGGCAAACGGTTACGTATTTTAGCGGCTTGGTGCTATTTATGCCAGGACTACTCATCATCATACACGTTACCAACGAATACAATTTCAAAACGCATCGTCAAAATATTATCGATGGTGTAGCCCGTAAACAGTACATTCTAGTAAAATTAATTTCGGTGCTGTTGGTGAGTTTATTTAGCACGCTATTGGTTTTGGGCAATGTACTAGGTTTTGGATTTTACCAGCCCGATGCTTCTTTCAGTGCAGATGGTATACACTATTTAGGTATATTTTTTATGCAATGCTTTATGTATTGTAGTTTGGCCTTACTATTGAGTGTGCTATTAAAACGTTCAGGAATAGTAATAGGATTGTTCTTTTTATACAGCACCATTATTGAAAATATGTTAGCAGGTATTACCAACGAGTTTACAAAATCCGTAGGTTATTTTTTTCCGCTGGAAAGTGTAGACAAGCAAATTCCGTTTCCCATATTTCGAGAAATTGCTAAAAATATGATAACACCGCCTCCTACGCATTGGCTAATGCTTACGGGCTGTATATACATTGCCTTATTTATGTTTATTACACATTGGCGTTTTCAAAAAGCCGATTTATAAAGTAGGATTTTCTCGCAGGTAATGCAAGGCTTTTTCAATGGTGGCGTGCTCAAAATGAAAGCCATCTAACTGTATTTTTTCGGCATTTACTGTACAGCTTTTTAGTACTTCAATACTCATTTCGCCTAGCATAATTTTTAACAAAAACGCCGGTACATGAATGGGTAAATACACGGAACCACGGTGCAGTTTAGCCAAGGTTAGCGTAAGGTGCTTATTAGTAGAGGGGGCAGGCGCCACCGCATTGTACACTCCATTAATTTTATGCTGTAGGGCAAACAAAAACATAGATGATAAATCTTTAATAGATATCCAACTTACTTTTTGTAACCCGTTGGAAAGTATAGCTGCCACACCCAATTTTATACTACGCTTAAACTCTATCAAAGCACCGCCAGTATTGCTCAATACTATGCCCGTACGTAACCACACACAGCGGATGCCTAACTGTACAAGCGGCTGTGTACTCTGCTCCCAAGCGTAGCAAGTATTACCCAAAAAATCATTGAAGTGCGGTTGTGTTTCTGCAAAACCATATTCGGCGGAGCTAGATGTATCAGGCCCATACCAGCCAATGGCCGATGATGAAATAAACGTAGTTACATTATGTGGCAATTGCTGTAATTTTTTTACCAGTAGTTCCCCACTTTTCACTCGGCTATCAAGTATGGCTTGCTTACGTTTTGCATTCCATCGCTTATCCGCCACGCCCTCACCCGCTAAATGTATAATGGCAGATGCTGCGGTAATAGCTCGTTCATTTATTTCACCTTTATCTACATCCCATTTTGCGTATTGCAGGTTATTAGTAGCCACATATTTTTCTGGTGTACGGGTTAATACACATACCGCAAACCCTTGCTGAATAAGCAGTTTGGTAATAGATTTACCTACTGTACCTGTACCACCTGTAACTAGTATATGTGCCATACGTGTAAAACAATTTTGAAGCAAAATAGTTAAAAAAATTCCCCTACACGTTACCATGCAAGGGAATTACAACTAAACAAAACAGCGTTAATCCGGACGTTTACCGTCTAAAAAACTATTTAGGGTAGAAATTTGGCCATTGCCATTTTCGTCCTTTGTTACGTTATATTTATTATAATATGTTTCAGCGCTAGCCAAGGTATTATTACCATATAGCTCCATGTTTTTACGCACATAAGCTGGCACTTCATCTAACTCATTATCAGCACTTGTTTTAAAGCTCAAATTTCTTAGCTTGTTCAAACGCTCCTGTGCCTTACGCTTGCCCTCTTCCTCTTTATCTACAGGGCCCATAGGTGGCAAACCTGCAGCATCATAGCTAGCTGATTTTACTGTAAGGGAAATTCCAGCCGCCTCATCTTCCTGCTCCACCGGATTTTGAACCGCTGTAACTGTGTATGCTGGCGTAGGTGCTGCGTTGGCATATACTTGTGTAGGTTTTACAAACGCTACGTCCGCCACAGGCTTTTGTATTAATTGAATGGTAGGTTCCTCTTCCACCACCGCAGGTTTTGGAGCAATGGTAGCAGTAGTAGCCAATTCGAAATGCACAGGTGCCTGTGATACTATTACCTCCTCTTCTTGCTTTATTACGGCAGGCTCGTCGGCCACCAAAATAGTGGGCTGTAATTCAGGAGCGGCCACCGCTTCTACTACGGGTAAAACTACAGCAGGCTTAGCGGCTACCTCATTTTGTAAGGTCACGATATGCTTTTGCATCACAGGCTTTGCAGCTTCTGCTAGCGAAAAATCAGCAGCACTTGTATGATCGAACCTAGTAGCTATTAAAGTGATTCCAATTTTATCGTGTAAAGTAGTATCTATACCCATACCCACAATTACATCGGCATTTTCGCCAGCTTGAGAACGTACATAGCTGGTAATGATATCTACCTCATCCATCGTACACTCGTACTCGTTATCTGTAGTATTAATATTTATTAAAATCCATTTCGCACCACGGATATCGTTTGCATTTAACAATGGAGAACTCAACGCTTCTTCAATCGCTAATTGAGCTCTTTTTTCACCGGCTACGGCGGCGCTGCCTAGTATAGCTACACCACCATTTTTCATTACTGTGCATACATCGGCAAAATCTACAATTACGTGGCCACGACTGTTAATAATATCGGTAATACACTTTGCGGCAGTGCCCAAAACGTTGTCGGCTTTACTAAATGCCTCTCTCATTTTCAGGTTACCAAACTGCATCCGTAATTTATCGTTGCTTATCACCAACAGTGTATCTACGTAGGGCTGTAGTTCTCTAATACCTGCCTCGGCTTGTAGCTTACGCTTGGGGCCTTCAAAGCCAAAAGGTGTAGTAACAATACCTACGGTGAGTATACCTAACTCTCTACAAATTTTTGCAATAATAGGTGCACCACCTGTACCAGTACCACCACCCATACCAGCGGTTACAAAAGCCATTTTGGTGTTTACTTCTAGTATTCGGCGAATTTCCTCTACGCTTTCCTCAGTGGCATTCTTACCCACTTCTGGGTTAGCGCCAGCACCCAAACCCTGTGTTAAATAAGGACCTAACTGTATTTTATTAGGCACTTCACTTTGTTCCAATGCCTTAGCATCAGTGTTACATATAATAAAATCTACGCCTTCAATATCTTGATCGAACATGTAGTTCACGGCATTGCTTCCGCCGCCGCCTACACCTATTACTTTAATAATAGAGCTTTGCTGTTTTGGTAAATCGAAGTGTATCATTCTGTTTTGTTTTTGTTGTAGTAGTTCGAAAAAATGATAAAATGGTTTTATAATTTGGTATCCTCAGCACCATCAAATAATTCTAAAATGGTATTCTTGAATTTTGACCAAAACACTTTATTCCTAGTGCTTACCACAGCAGGTTTTACACCCGGTTCTGTAGCAGCTGCTGGCTCGGCGTTTGCATTAGCACCTGCAGGTGCAGCTACGGTAACCACGGGAGTGGTTTGAAGTACCGTAGAACCTTGTACTTGCTGCTTTGCGGCAATAAAGGAATTGTTGTTCTCAAAGTCGTTCACACCTTTCAAAATCAATCCTATACAAGTGGCATACATTGGCTTTTTTACTTCATCTATATGGTCGCTAGCGAGGTACTCAGTAGGTACACCACGCCTTGCAGGTAGGGCCAATATGTACTCAGTTAATTGAACAATATTTTGCAATTGTGAACCACCACCTGTAAGTATAATGCCACCGTTAATTTTTCTTTTATCAATGCCGCCATGCTTGAAATGAAATTCTACAAACTCAAGAATTTCTGTCATTCTTGCTTCAATAATTTGCGAAAGCATTTCAGTACTTATTTCCTTATTGGCCATACCACCAATACCAGGAATAGATATATAAGCATTTTTTGCTGCCTTAGCTGCTACCGCACTACCAAACTGTGTTTTCATGGCTTCGGCTTGGCCTTTCAGCACCCCTAAACCGTTCTTGATATCGTTGGTAATATTTTCACCGCCAAACGGTATTACGGCTGTGTGTTGTAAAATACCATCATAAAAAACAGCCAAATCGCTGGTACCACCACCAATATCTAAAATAGCTACGCCAGCTTCTAAATCTACTTCGTTTAGTACAGCAGCGGAAGACGCTAGGGGTTGCAATACCAAATCCTTCGCTTTTAATCCACTACGTTCTACCGCTCTATTAATATTTTTTATCGCAATTTTATCGCCTGTGATGATGTGGAAATTTGCTCCCACTTTCACACCTGTTCTACCCACTGGGTCGGTAATGTTGGCGTGGTTATCTACCGAGTAATCCTGCGGAATTACATCTATAATTTCATCCCCTGCTGGTATAAATGTTTTGTATTGATTTTTGATCAATAAATCAATTTCTTCCTTGGCTATTTCTACATCCGCATTCTGGCGTACAATATCGCCACGGGTTTGTAAACTTTTAATATGATGACCCGCAATACCCACATAAACATTTTGGGTTTCTAATTCCGGGAAATTATCGTAGCAAGCTTTTAGAGCAGCACCAATGGCACGAATAGTTTGATCAATATTCAAAACCTGACCGTGCTGTACACCGCTACTATTGGCTTTACCAAAACCTAAAATATCTATTTTTCCTTGCTCGTTTTTTCTACCGGCAATACAAGCAATTTTTGTAGTACCGATATCTAAACCAACAATGATAGGCGACTCAGCATCGGGCCGGGTAATAGGGTGTGTAGAAAAATGATGTTGTGTCATATATGTTTTTGTTTAGTTGTTTCTTCCTTTTTGCAATACAGCTTTTGGTTTGGTTACTTGTTTGGCTTTCCCTTGTTTCGGTGCCACGGCCACTGGCTTTTTAACCGGTGCCGTAGTTGGTTTGGTAGCCACTGAAGGAACTGTTACTGACTTTCTGTTTGCATTTATTTTAGCCGAATCGGATTTAGTGGGTAAACTATTTGGCAATGTACTTGCATTCACTTTTACACTATCAAACGTTAATAAGTTGTTGGCTTGCGATGAAGCTTTCACCAATTGCAGCACAGCAGCCGTAGTATCTACCATTGGCTTGGGTGCACCACGCCTTATAGCTACCACTTGCCCTTGGTATTGTACATCTATTTTCTCGTATTTTTCTATGCCTTGCTTTGCCCACACATGTTTATAAAAACTAAATAATCGAGCAAACTTATCTTGCAAGCTATCCGCCGTTCCTAAAGAAATAATTTGTGAACCTACGGTGGGTATACACTCATAGGTACGATTGGGTAAAATATCCGTTTGCGCTATTTGTGCAAGCCAAAAACTATCTTTTTTTATTTGCTTAGCAATATTTACTACATCCAACAATACCAAACTATCGGGCTTACTTAGCGGAAAGGTACCAGCGGGAAAGCTTGTAAATACAGGCACATCGGCCATGAGCTTAGCACTGAGCGGTAAATAATGTAAGGTAGAATCTACATAAAAACTATTGCCTTGTAAAGTAAACACACGTAATAGTGGTTCCCGTTCTGTAATATTTATTTTTAAAATACCAGTGTTGGTTATAAAAGCATCAGCAGTAGCTACCCATGCAATTGCCGATAATTTTTGCTCAATTATTTTTAAGGGAACCTTACCTACAGCAGGTGCCTGCGGCAGTGAAATACCCATGCTAGATAGTACTTGTAAAATATCTTTTTCATCCACAAAAACCTGGCTGTTACTTCCTACTATTTGTACTTGAATATCTTTAATGGATTGTTTGTTTCTATTGGCGCCTGCGGCAAAAAATACCGCCACCACAAATAAAGAAAGTAGCATCCATACTACAATACTCGCTATTCGCTTCCACTGCTTCATGCTAACTTATTTACAAGTGAAGGAATATAGGTATCAATATCGCCAGCACCCGCCAATACTAGCACTCGGCTAGTGTGCTGTACCACCTCATCTACCCATGTGTCGGTAGATAATACAGTCACTTTTTCAGCCTTAATTTTTGAGGCCAACCACTCGCTAGTAACTCCCGGAACGGGAAGTTCCCGAGCAGGATAAATAGGTAATAAAAATAATTGATCTACCGCTGCCAATACTTCAGCAAACTCATTTACCAAATCGCTAGTTCGGGAAAATAAATGTGGCTGGAATACTAGGCTGATAGTATCATTCGGAAACATGGCTTTTACTCCGGTAATCAATGCTTGTAATTCCGTAGGGTGATGAGCATAATCATCTATCAATACTTGTTGATGGGTATTCAAATGATATTGAAACCTACGCTTTACTCCCTGAAAACTTGCAACGGCGTCTTGTATTGCTTGCGAGGAAATACCTAATTGTACCGCTATAGCAACAGCTACCAACGCATTTTCTACGTTGTGCAGGCCACCCATTTGCAAATGAATATTTGGCACTACTATGTTTCCGCAAACAGCCGTAAATACATAACATCCATTTTCTATACGAATATCCTTGGCAAAAACGTCGGCCGTAGCATCTTGGCAGGAAAAGGATTTTACAAGGATACTAGTTTGCACAAAGGGAACTACTTTTTGCTGTAAGTAAACGGCTCCATTAGTAGCTGTTTTATTTACAAATAATCCAAAAGCTTCCACAACTGCCTCGGCAGTTTTATAAATATCTAAATGATCGGCATCTACACTATTTACCACGGAAATAGTAGGCGATAATTTCAAAAAACTTCTGTCGTATTCATCCGCTTCTATCACACACCAATCGTTGGTGCCAGCAATAAAATTGGTTTGGTAATTACTCATAATTCCACCGAGGAAGGCAGTGCACCCAAAACCGCTGTGGTGTAGCACATGAGCTACCATACTACTAACCGTAGTTTTACCATGCGTACCAGCAATACAAATAGCTTTATACGTTTGTGTTATCCATTGTAAAACATCGCTTCGCTTTACTAAGTAAGGATGATGTGCTTTGAAATGCTGTAATAAATTACTAGTACTTGGTATGGCTGGCGTATACACTACAATATCCAAATCCAATACCGGCAATGCTTCCACCTCATCTTGAAAACTGATAACAGCACCTTCTTTTTCTAGAGCACTGGTAAGCTCCGATGGCGTTTTATCGTACCCAAAAACATTTACACCTTTGTGCAAAAAATATCGTACTAGAGCACTCATACCTATTCCACCAATGCCAATAAAATATACATTCTTGGCATGCTGTAGCGGGTTTTGTGTAAGCGAAGTAGACATATTATTGGGCAATAGATTTTAAGATATAAGAAGCAATAAAGCTATCGGCATTGGGGCGTTGCAGTGATTTCAACTTTTCGGAAGCTGACTGTAGTAACGCTGGATTAGCAAGTAAATCCATTAACTGCGATAATAAATTAGCCGACAAATCTGCATCCTTAATAAGCCATGCAGCACCGGCATCTACCAAAATTTTTGCATTTGCTGTTTGGTGATCATCAGTAGCAAAGGGATATGGCACTAGTATACTTGGCTTGGCTAGTTCTACTATTTCAGTAACGGCCATAGCACCAGCACGAGAAACCACGATGGTAGCAGCCTTGTACGCCGTATCCATTTCCTTTATAAATGGTGCCACAAATACATTCGCATAAACCTTGGCTGCCGCAGCACATGCGGAATAATCGGCACTGCCCGTTTGCCAAATAATATTGGCCTTGCCACTAAGCAGTGCTATTGAATGCTGTACAGCACGGTTAATACTAGAGGCCCCTAAACTACCACCCACAAAAAGTAGGGTAGGTAATGAGGAATTGATATTGAAAAAAAGGTTTGCCTCTGCTACGGTACCTGTGTAATCAAATAAATACTTACGAATAGGATTACCAGAAACAATTACGTTAGCAGCACCAAAGGCTGGCTTTACTAAATCGTTTGCTACAAACACGGCTGTAGCTTTTTTTGCTAGCCAAATATTTGCCTTGCCTGGAAAGGAATTGCTTTCATGTAAAAACGAAGGCACACCTTTTTTTTGAGCCCACCGCACCACAGGGTAGGTAGAATAGCCACCCACACCTACTACAGCAATGGGTTTGTATGCTGAAAAAATTGCTCGAACCTTTAAAAAACTTTGTAGGAGCTTAAACGGCAAATTCCAATTTTTCCAAAGAGCATTTCTATTGAATCCTGCAATGGGTAAACCAATAATTTTATAACCCGCCTCTGGAATTTTTTGCATTTCCATTTTACCAAGAGCACCTACAAATAAAATATGTATGGAAGCATCTGCCTGCTGCAAAGCCTTGGCTATAGCTAACGCAGGAAATATATGGCCGCCGGTGCCACCGCCAGCTATAATAATGGTTTTATATGTATTGGCTACTTGGCTCATACGGCGGCTACTACAGGTTTTTCATTCTCAAGAATTGCTTCCTTACCTTCTACTTGTTCAATATTTCTTGCCACACTTAAAATAATACCAATGGCAGCACAAGTAAAAATAAACGATGTACCACCCATACTTACCAATGGTAATGTAACCCCTGTAACGGGTACGATATTTACATTCACAGCCATATTAGCCAATGCTTGAATAACCAATGTAAAACTGAGTGCAATACATAAAAATGCACCAAAGGCAAAGGCACAACGCTTGAACAATTGTATACAGCGAAACAAGAACATAAAATATATCAACATAATAAATGCCCCGCCGATGATTCCATATTCTTCAATAATGATGCTATAAATAAAATCGTTATATGCTTGCGGTAAAAAATTTCGTTGCTCGCTATTGCCTGGCCCTTTACCCCAAAGTATATCGCCATTGGCTATAGCCATTTTTGCCTGCTGAACTTGGTATGGTTCGTTGGCCTCGGCTGCATAAATAAAATCGTGTACACGACTAGTCCATGTGCCTACCCTTCCCAACGACTTTATAAATGTAACAGACGGTTTGGTACCTCCTTCAGTAGTATTGGCCTGGTGTGTGTGTACGGCCAAACCAATCACCACAATGGCGGGTAGCAATACAACGGAACTTAGTGCTAGCAAATATTTGAAAGGTACTCTACCAATAAACAATAATAAAATTCCGGTGGCACCAGTTAGCAAAGCGTTTGATAAGTTAGCTGGCATAATACAAACGCAGGTAATACCAATGGGTAAAAATAAATGCGTAGCCACGGTTCTAAAATCTACCATGCTATTTTGCAGTTTGCTTAGGTTTCTAGATAGGTAAATGTAGAGAGCCAATTTTGCAAAGTCGCTCGACTGAAACGTAATACCCAAAAATGGAATCATTACCCAGCGACTACCTTCATTTATTTTTGCACCAAAAAATAATGTATATAATAAAAGTAATATAGAACTTACATAGAACACCGTGGCAAGTCGTGAAAAAATAGTATAGTTAATACGGTGCAATACATAAATAACACCCAAACCTAAACCAATAAAAAATAGCTGCTTAATTAAGTAAGCTTCTGTGTTTCCGCGGTTCATTTTGTATGCTAAACTGCCAATAGCACTATATACCACCATAACGGATATTAAGGCAAGTACTATTACCAAACCCCAAATTACACGGTCGCCCTTGGCCTTTTTGGAAAGCTCTTGGGTTACCGCCGCAACGCTGGGAATTTGAAGAGATGGCTGTTTTACATCACTCATGGTTTACAAAAGTTTTACCGCTTGTTTAAACTGTGTACCTCTATCCTCATAGTTCTTAAATAAATCGAAACTGGCACAAGCCGGACTTAATAATATGGCTTCACCTTTTTTGGCTAATTTGAATGCTTCGGTCACCGCATCGGTAGCAGCTGCAGTATCCACAATGGTTTCTACCAAAGAACCAAATGCCGCATGAATTTTAGAATTATCAGTACCTAAGCAAACAATAGCCCTCACTTTTTCCTTTACCAATTCTTCTATTAACGTGTAGTCATTTCCCTTATCTACCCCACCTAAAATAAGTATGGTAGGCTTCATCATACTTTCTAATGCATACCAAGTGCTGTTTACATTGGTGGCTTTACTATCGTTAATAAAATCTACCCCACGTACGGTGGCTACAAACTCCATACGATGTTCTAAGCTTTGAAAAGTAGTTACGGCCTCTCTAATTTTTTCCTTTCTAATGCCAAGTGTACTTGCTGCTATGCCTGCGGCCATGGTGTTATATTGGTTGTGTTTTCCTTTTAAAGCAAAATCGTAAATGCTCATTGCTACTCGTTCTTCTTGGATGCGAATCATCATTTGATCGCCTTTAATACTTGCTCCCTTTTTTACTTCTTGCTTCATGGAAAATGGTAATTTTTGTGCGGAAATATCTACTTGTTTCATATGCTTGGTTATTACATCATCGTCGGCACAGTAAATGAAAAAATCATCTGCCGACTGGTTTTTGGTAATCTTAAATTTGGCTTCTATGTACTTTTCAAATTGATAGTTGTATCTATCTAAATGATCTTCGGTTATATTCAATAAAATAGCTACATGTGGTTTATAGGTAACAATATCATCTAATTGAAAACTACTTGTTTCCACCACATAAACATCTACCGGATTGATAGCTACTTGCCAAGCAAAGGAGAATCCTATATTGCCAACAAGTGCACAGTTTATATCGGCTGTTTTACAAATATGATGCAGCAAACTGGTGCAGGTACTTTTACCATTGCTACCTGTAATGGCCAATACTTTTGCATCGCCTACATGCTGGTACGCAAACTCTACTTCCGAAATGATAGGGATATTTTTTGCCCGTATTTGCTGTACTACAGGGTGTGTTTCCGCAATTCCCGGACTTTTCACTACAGTGTTAGCTTCCAGAATTTTTTCTATGGTGTGTTGCCCTTCTTCATGCGGTATAGAACGAATAATCAATTCCTTTTTATAGGCAAGCTTTAAGCTACCGCCATCCGATAAAAAAACAGAATAGCCTTTGGTAGCCGCTAATACAGCCGCTCCCACACCGCTTTCACCTCCACCCAATATTACAATATGCTTCATGTATATTATCGGATTTTAAGGGTTAGAATACTGGCTACTACACACAAAATGGTTACTATCCAAAACCTTACGGCTATTTTACTTTCATGGAAACCCTTTTTTTGATAATGATGGTGCAATGGGCTCATAAGAAAAACCCTTCTACCCTCACCATATTTTTTCTTGGTATACTTAAAGTAGGAAACTTGAATAATTACACTTAGGTTTTCAATTAAAAACACACCGCAAAAAATAGGTATCAATAATTCCTTCCGTACAATGATGGCTAGCGATGCAATGATACCACCAATGGCAAGGCTGCCCGTATCGCCCATAAACACTTGGGCTGGGTAAGCATTGTACCATAAAAATCCGATACAAGCCCCTACAAAAGCACCAACGAAAATACTCAACTCACCCAGATTGGGTATGTACATAATATTTAAGTATTCGGCAAATTTGTAGTTACCACTTACATAAATAAAAACACCAATACCAGCGCCAATTATAGCACTTACGCCTGCTGCTAATCCATCTAAACCATCCGTAATATTTGCCCCGTTGGATACTGCGGTAACTATAAATACCACAATGATGATATATACAATCCAAGTAAACTTATCAGCCGAAGGGCCCATCCAGCTAATTAACTTACTATAATTAAACTCATGATTTTTTACAAACGGAATAGTAGTAATGGGTGTTTTTACTTTTACAAAAGTTCGCTCCTTGCCATCAATTACACGAGTAATTTTATTGGTGTCTTTAGCGGCTCGTTCACCGGTATTAATTACGGCAGCTACTGCGGTGGTATTGCCGAGTAATTCCCGTTCAAGCACTACACTATTACTAAAATATAGCGTGGCTCCAATGATAACGCCTAAACCTACCTGACCAATAATTTTTGATATACCTGCTAAGCCATCGCTATCCTGCTTTTTATACTTCTCGCCAAGAGCTTGTGCCTTTCTACGAGCTTTTATTTTAAAGTAATCATCCAAAAAGCCAATCAAACCTAACCATACGGTACACAAAAGCATTAAACGTATGTATACTTTATTTAAGTCGGCAAACAATAAAGTTGGAATAATGATAGATAAAATAATGATTATTCCACCCATGGTTGGCGTTCCTTTTTTTTGCTGCTCGCCTGCTAAACCTAAATCTCTTACCGTTTCCCCAATTTGCTTTTTTTGTAAAAACAAAATCAATCGCTTACCATATACGGTAGCAATGATGAGCGACAAAAGTACCGCCAATGCTACCCGGAATGTAATAAACTGGAACAAGCCTAAACCTGCAATTTTATATTCTTGTAATGTTTGTACTAAATAGTATAACATATAGCAGTTATTTATTAAAATGGTTAAATGCGTTGGCTACTACTTCCTTATCATTGAACGGATATTTCACACCCATTATTTCTTGATAAGTTTCATGCCCTTTACCCGCAATCAAAATAATATCTTCTTTCTTGGCTTGCTCTACCGCCAAGTAAATGGCTTCCTTTCTATCCTCTACCACTACCAATCTTCGCTTGGCACTACTAGAGAGATTTGCCGTCATTTGCTGTAAAATAGCTAGCGGATTTTCTGTTCTAGGATTGTCGCTTGTAAGAATAGCTTTTTCACTGTAGTCGCATGCTATTTGTGCCATAATGGGGCGTTTGGCAGCATCTCTATCACCACCACAACCTACAACGGTATACACATTTTCGAAACCCTTTTTAAACTTCTTAATAGTTACTAAAACATTCTCTAATGCATCAGGTGTATGGGCATAATCTACAATAGCTAAAATGCCAGACTTACTCAACATATAATCGAACCTACCATCGGCACCAGTAATAGCACTTAAAGCAAGTAAAACCTTATCTGCTGGTTGCTGTAAAGCCAAGGCGGCGGCATAAACGGCCAAAGAATTATAGGCGTTAAACTCACCAATCAGTCGTAAATGCACTTCCACTTGGTTCATCATCATTTGTAAGCCGAGCAAGGAATTATCTATTATTTTTCCTTTTACGTCAGCAGCATTTTTTAAACCATAATACACTTGCTTGGCAGCTGTATTTTGCAGCATAATGGTTCCCCGCTTATCGTCGGCATTGGATATCGCAAAAGCATCGGCCGATAAACCATCGAATAACATTTTCTTTACACGTATGTACTCATCAAAGGTTTTATGATAATCTAGATGGTCGTGTGTAATATTGGTAAAGATGGCACCGGTAAACTGTATTCCCGCTATACGCTGCTGGTGTATGGCGTGGCTGCTACACTCCATAAATACATGGGTACAGCCCTGCTGATGCATACGCTGTAATAGTTTAAAAAGCGTAATTACATCGGGTGTAGTATGTGTAGCATCCACCGTAGTGTTGCCTACTTTTATATGTACGGTACCTATTAAGCCACAGGTAAAACCCATAGCGGTAAACAGTTTGTACAGCATAGTAGCCACCGTGGTTTTACCATTGGTACCAGTAACACCTACTATTTGTAATTTCTGCGAAGGCGAATCGAATAAATGATTGGCTACAATGGCGGTAGCTTTTGGTAAATCTGCTACTACCCAATAGGTTACATGCGGGTGTAAATGTGAAGGTAACGATGTAGTAATCACCGCATGGGCACCCATTTCTATGGCTTGCTCCACGTACGACTGTTGGGTAGTTACACTACGCCAATCAGCAAAACAAAAACCAGCTTCTACTTCCTTAGAATTAATGGCAATACCGGTAATATCTACAGCAGTACCAGCCACCACTTTTGTGGGCTGTATAAGCGATTGAATATAGGATATACTTGTATGCATTATTTTAAAATAAGTTCTATTATTTCACCTTTTTTATAACTACTTCCGGGCAATTTGTTTTGTGCAGTTACCCTGCCTTTACCTACTGCTTTTACTTGTAAGCCTATACGTTCGCAGGCATATAGAGCATCTTTCAAAACCATGCCTTGTACCTGCGGCACGGTGGTTTCCGATAATGCTTTTTCCTTTACACTTGCCTTGGCTTGCTTGGTAAAACATACTTCTACAAACTCGTTTCTTTTGCTGGTAGTGCCGGCTACTTGCACACCTAATTTTTTCGAAATTTGAGTGGCATGCTTTTCTAATAAAGTATAATTGTATAAAGTAGAATCGGCTCTTAAACTACTATCGGGTAATGAGCTTTGTGCCCCACGAATAAACAGGGTATATAATCTGTCCGATATTTCTTTAAACACTGGGCCAGCCACTAACGCACCATAAATTTTAGCAGCATGTGGCTTATTTTTTATTACTACTACAATGGTGTATTTTGGGTTGTTAGCTGGGAAATAACCTGCAAAAGAGGATTGGTATACATGATTGCTATAACCCAATTTTCCTTCTGCCACCAAGGCCGTACCCGTTTTACCTGCCACCGTATAAGGCGAATTTTTAAACAAGGCAAATGCAGTAGCACCTTCCTCGGTAGTGGTACCTACCAAACAGCTTTTTAATTGAGCCAACGTAGCGGGTGAACAAATGGATTTTTTTACTACGGTAGGTTCAAATTGTTTGATAGCTTCTGCCTCCCGCTGAATACTAGTAACCAAATAAGGCTTCATCATGGTACCATTATTTGCTACCGCATTGTACAGCATAGCCGTACGCAGGGGAGATATAGTAAGATTGTACCCAAAACTCATCCACGGCAGGGTAGTATTGCTCCAGTATTTACTGGCGGGTGTGAAGATGATAGGACTGCCCTCGCCGGAAATATCAATTCCCGTTTTAGAGGTAAAACCCAATTCCTGTAAACTTTGTATGTATTTATTAGGATTGCTACCAAAGGTTTGCAATGCTATTTTAGCCATACCTACATTAGAGCTTAACTCAAAAGCACGCTTGGTGGTAACCTCATATCGGCCATGCTTTTCACTATCGTACACGGTTCGTCCACCCACACTCCACGTGCCACCTTCTAAATTTACTACCGTGTTTTGGTTAATTTTTCCTGTTTCAAAAGCCGTAAGCAAAGTGGCTAGTTTGAAGGTACTTCCAGGTTCGCTAGGCTGTAAAGCATAGTTCATGTTTTCCCAGTATTTACCCGGAGCTACACGACCTAGATTTGCTACTGCTTTTATTTTGCCTGTGGCTACTTCCATCACTATAGCACAGCCGTGTTCAGCTTCATTTTCCAGCATCATTTTCATCAATGCGTTCTCGGTAATTTCCTGAATATGTATGTTTAAGGAAGTATATACATCGCTCCCATTTTCAGGTTCTATTTCGGGCTCCTCATCTACCGGTACGGCATACCCACCCCCTATAAATCGCACCAATTGTTTACCTTCCACACCACGCAAATAAGTATCATACGCTTGCTCTATACCTACTTTCTGGGCATTCTCTCGTTCTAAACCCACCGTACGGTAAGCCAATAACTGGTATGGGTTTAAACGAAAACTTTTATTAGTAGCTATAAAGCCACTTTTGTTTCGGCCTAAACGCACCAGCGGAAACTGTTTCATGGTTTCGTACTGGCGAAAGCTTACTTTTTTTTGCAATAAAAAATATCGATCCTTTTCTTGGTATTTTGCTTTCAATAAACGGTTGTATTGTGCAGCAGAATAATCGCCAAACAAATTGGCTAAACATATACTTAAACTATCTACATGTTGTCTGAAAAGTTTACCCGCATTTTCGCGTAAACCATCGGCACCAAAATCTATATATACATCGTACTGTGGTACGCTAGTGCTAAGCATTTGTTTATCCTCGCTATAAATAGTGCCACGTTCGGGCTCAATACGCATATCTTTTTGGTGCATTTTTTTAGCAAGTTCCCGCCAGTGAGCACCTTCTATTTTTTGAATTGCCACGGCCTTGTATAAAATAACACCGCCCAATAAAAACAATACAATAAAGCCCAAGTACACCCTCCATAGGATGTCTTTTTTTACTTCGGCATTATTTACACTCATTGTCTAGTTTTTTTGTAATGGTATTCTTTGCGTGGGTTCCGTAGGTATTTGCAAGCCTAAAGGCGCTGCTGCTTTTATCAATTCGGCTTCCCTACTTTTAAACATCAGCTCGCTTTTCAGCGTTTTATATTCGTTTTGCAACTGCTTTATTTCTTTGGCAGTTTGGTTAATATCCCTAATCGTTTTATCGGCATAGTGCCCATTGGCTATGTACACTATTGCCAGCAAGGCCACGTATAAAAAAAAAGGCACATTGGTAACTATCCACTGATAGTTAAATACCTGACTGATGTACGTATTTTTTTTACTCTGTTGCTGCATGTTGTTTCTCTGCTACTCTTAGTTTGGCACTTCGGCTACGTGGGTTGGCTTTTAACTCTTCCGCAGTAGCCTCAATAGGTTTTTTATGCACCATCTTCCAATGCTGCACTACGGGCTTGTTTCCAAAAGGGTCGTTCACATCTTCTTCCGTCACATTTTTAAAAACATTTTTTACCAGCCTATCCTCTAAGGAATGAAACGTAATAATGGCAGCCCTTCCACCGGGTTTTATTACATCTGTCAACTGGCTCAGCAATTCTTCCAAAACCCCCAATTCATTGTTCACCTCTATCCGCAAAGCCTGGAACACTTGAGCCCAATATTTCTGGGGCAGTCCCTTTACCATTGGTGCTAGCATTTGCTTAAACATTTGAATGGTAGTAGGTTTTACCACCACACGCTGTTGTACTATATACCTTGCCAAGGTTTTGCTATTGGTTACTTCGCCGTATTTTTCAAAAAGCTTGTGCAGCTGTTGTTCCGTGTAGGTGGCTATCACATCGGCCGCGGTAACTGTGCTACTAGTATCCATTCGCATATCTAGCGGCCCATCAAACCGGGTAGAAAATCCACGTTCGCCGGTATCAAATTGGTGACTGCTTACACCCAAATCGGCCAGTACACCATCCACCTTGGCCACACCATGCAAGCGTAAAAACCGCTGTAAGTGTTTGAAATTATGGGGTATAAATACCAGTCGCTCATCGGCCACTACATTGGCAGCCGCATCGGCATCTTGGTCAAAAGCAAATAGCTTTCCATCGGGTCCTAACCTTTCCAAAATTCCTTTGCTATGTCCACCACCGCCATAGGTACAGTCTACATACACGCCATCGGCACGTATTTGCAATGCCTCTAAACACTCCTGATACAGTACAGGTATATGGTAAGTTTGTACTTGCACTTTAGGGTTTTTGAAGCGTTCCCATTACTTCCATAGCTAGCTCGCTAAACGCTTCTGGAGAAATGGCGGTAAATAAATTTTTATAGGTAGTAGCGTTCCAAATTTCAATTTTATTGGTGGCAGCTACTAAAATGATATCCTTTTCTAAACCAGCAAACTCTTTCAAATTGGCAGGTAGTAATAAACGGCCTGCACTATCCAATTCCACCTCAGTAGCACCGCCCAAAAACTGTCTACGAAAAGCCCGCACTTTAGGGTCGAATTCATTTAAGGAATTTACTTTTTCAAAAACGGGCGCCCAGCTTTGTAGTGGGTACAGCGTTAGGCAATTTTCAAAACCACGGTTGAGCACAAAACGCACTTCCCCTTCTGCCAGCTGCTTTTTAAAGCCGGCCGGAAGTAGAAAACGCCCTTTTGCGTCTACTGTAGCTTCGTATTCACCTAAAAATGCTATCAATGGATGGTTTTTGATGTGTGATTACCACAAAATAACACTTTTTCCCACTTTTTAACCCTAAATGCGTCATCCATTTTATCCACAACACATAATTAGCTCATAATCAATCACAGCAAGGTTTTGCGGGGAAAACCACCTGATTTATGCAAAAAACCTGTTAATAACTACAAAAATCTGTTAATAAACCCAATGACATTGTACATAACCCTGTTTGTAAGTAGATTTTCTTGTCATTTTTAACGCAATTTGCAGCATGCACCCACGAGATATTCAAATAGAGCAGTTTAATTATACCCTTCCGCAGGAAAAAATCGCCCAATATCCATTAGCCAATAGAGATGCTAGCAAACTTTTGGTGTTTGATGGCTCTATAACCGATGCCCAGTTTGCCGAACTACCTAACCATTTACCCGCCGGTACAGTATTGGTTTTTAATAACTCAAAAGTGATAGAAGCCCGCCTTGTATTTGAAAAAAGTACAGGTAGCACCATAGAAATTTTCTGCTTGGAGCCAGCACCACACTACGCCAGTGTGGAAGCCGCCATGGTGCAGCAGCAGCAAGTACAGTGGCAATGCCTAGTAGGTGGTGCCAAAAAATGGAAGCAGCCCACCTTAGAAATGCACATTACCACACCGCACGGGCCGTGTACACTCACTGCCCAAAAGCTACACCAAGGTGTGGATAGCTATTTAATAGATTTTACATGGAACCTGGCCATGCCTTTTGGCGAACTATTACACCATGCAGGCATTATACCCCTACCGCCCTATTTGAACAGAGCCACCGAAATAAGCGACATTACTAGATACCAAACCGTTTACGCCGCCAAAAGCGGTAGCGTAGCTGCACCCACCGCCGGTTTGCATTTTACGGATGATGTATTTGCCGCCCTGCAGGCCAAAAACATCCATTGTGCCTATGTTACCCTGCATGTAGGGGCGGGCACCTTTAAACCCGTAAAAGCCAGCACCATGGCCGGCCACGAAATGCATGCGGAGTTTTTAGAAGTATCTACCAATTTTGTGCAGTTTTTAGCTCAAAACCAGCAACCAATAGTAGCCGTGGGTACCACTAGCCTGCGTACCATAGAAACACTGTATTGGATGGGTGTAAAAGCAAGTTTGCAGCCGAACGCTGCATTGACCGATTTACTAATTCAACAGTGGGATGCGTACGACCTTGCCCAACACGCCATACCCTACCAGCAAAGCTTTTCAGCATTGTACACTTGGCTACAGCAGCGCCAATTGGCCAAACTAGTTTGTAAAACACAAATCATTATTGCACCAGGCTATACCCTAAAAGTAGCCGATGGTATAGTTACTAACTTTCATCAGCCACAAAGTACACTACTACTATTAATAGCAGCGGTAGTAGGTACCGCATGGAAAACTATGTACGAGCATGCCTTGCAAAACAATTATCGGTTTCTGAGTTATGGCGATAGCAGTTTATTATGGAAACAACCCGATTTGCCAACTATATAAGTTACCTACCATTGATATAAATAAACCCTGCTAGGCGTATAGGTTTTAAATACCTTAGTTCCGCATGCGTAAAATATCATTATACTGGGTTTTCCAATTGTCGGGCTGGACAGCCTACTTTTTGGTTTATACCTTTTTTAACGTAACGCTCAGCGCCAAATCGCAACCAACTTTTTTTCAAATTTTATTGGTAGATACATTAATCGGCATTCTTGTAACGCATGCTATGCGTACGGTATTAAAACGTAGCAATCTTTTTCTACAACCACTTCCTAAACAGCTATTACACTTAAGTGCAGCTACCACTATTTTTTCTTTTATATATGGCCTACTAAGTGTTATTGCATTTACTTGGCTACAATTAAATGTAAAAGGTTTACGCGAATACTCGTTCCTGAATAATTCCGTACGCATGGCTTTTGGTGCTAGTTTATTTTTAGCCATCTGGAACTTTATTTACTTCACGTACCACTACATACAAACCAATAGAAAGGAACAGCTGAAAGCCCTACAGCTACAGGCTTTGGTGCAGGAAATGGAGTTGAACACTATTAAAGCCCACATAAATCCGCACTTTATTTTTAACGCATTAAATAGTATACGTGCCTTGGTAGATGAAAATCCGCAACGTGCCCGTACGGCTATTACAGAGCTTAGCAATATTTTACGTAGTAGTATGCAAAGCGAAAAGCAAACCACGGTAAAGTTTGAGCAAGAGCTAAATATTATTAAAGATTACTTGGCATTGGAGCATATTCGATTTGAAGACAGATTAACCATTGTTTTTGAAATAGATGAAGAAACATTGGATAATCCTGTGCCACCCATGATGCTGCAAACCTTGGCAGAAAATGCCATTAAACACGGTGTTAGTAAACAACTTGCGGGTGGAACCGTAAAGGTAGTAAGCTATTTTACCGATAATAGCCATGTAATGGAAGTAATTAACACGGGCCGCTTACCCGATAATATCAACGGAGATGGGTTTGGTGTAAGTGGAACCATCAATAGGCTTAAATTGCTCTACGGCAAAAAAGCTAGTTTTTCTTTATTTAACTTACCTAGCGAGCAGCAAGTATGTGCCCGCCTAGAAATTCCTGTACAAATTTTAGTTTAAATAGTATTGTATGTCTATCAAAGCCATCATCATCGACGATGAACGTTTAGCCAGAAATGAGTTACGAAAATTACTTGCCGAGCATCCAGATATTCAAATTATTGACGAAGCCAGCAATGCCGAAGAAGGCGTAGAAAAAATTGAACAGCACAAACCCGATCTTATTTTTTTAGATATTCAAATGCCGGGAAAATCGGGCTTTGAATTATTGGAAGAATTAGAGAAAGCTCCGCATGTAATTTTTACTACCGCGTACGATGAATTTGCCTTAAAAGCTTTCGAAGTAAATGCGTTGGATTATGTGCTGAAACCCATAGAGCCAAAACGTTTGGCCGATGCGGTGCACAAGTTTCATGATGAGGTAGAAAAAACAAGTTCATCTCCCAGTGGCCAGCGAGGCACCTTAACGGAAAGCGATCAAGTTTTTGTAAAGGATGGCGAACGATGCTGGTTTGTAAAACTCAATGAAATAAGGCTTTTTGAAAGTGTGGGCAACTATGCAAAAGTGTTTTTTGGCAACAATAAACCGTTGATTTTAAAATCGTTAAATGCATTGGAAGAACGGTTAGATGAGAAAGTATTTTTCCGGGCGAACAGAAAGCATATTATCAATCTTCGATGGATTGAAAAAGTGGAACCTTATTTTAACGGAGGATTATTATTGGAACTCAAAGGAGGCGAAAAAATAGAGGTTAGTCGCCGCCAAACCGTGAAATTCAAGGAAATGATGAGTTTATAACCAACGAAACCGAGCTATGCAGTCACCATACTTTTGTGTACTGCGTAGCTCATTTCTTTTATTAGCGAAATATCT
This sequence comes from Bacteroidota bacterium, assembly GCA_004292605.1. Classification (GTDB taxonomy): domain Bacteria; phylum Bacteroidota; class Bacteroidia; order Chitinophagales; family Chitinophagaceae; genus UBA10646. Next base: position 5,615 of record RDXK01000111.1, on the reverse strand, counting down.
TTTTCTATAGCGTTGCCTACCACTATTACATCGGCTCCGGCTTTACAATTTAGGTAAGCTTTTTCTGGTGTGGTAATACCGCCGCCCACTATTAGCGGCTTCTCAATATTGGCCGATACTTTTTGAATCATTTGTTCCGTAATGGGGCGTTTGGCTCCGCTACCTGCATCCATATAAATTAGCTGCATTCCTAGCATTTCCCCCGCCATAGCGGTGCATAAAGCTATGTCTGCCTTATCGGCCGGTATAGGTGCTGCGTTTGAAATATAACTAACCGTAGTGGGGGCACCACCATCTATCACCATATACCCCGTGGGCATTATTTCCAACCCACTGCGTTTTACAGTTGGGGCACTTAATACATGCTGACCAATGAGCAATTCCGCATTTCTACCAGAAATAAGAGACAGGTACAAAAGAGCATCGGCATACTTGCTTATTTGGGAAGGCGAACCTGGAAATAGAATTACGGGTATATCGCAAGCTGCTTTTATTTGCTGTATGGCTTCATCTAAATTGCAACTGGTAACAAGGCTGCCGCCCACAAAAAAATAATCTACACGGGCTTCCACACTTAACTGTACCAGCTGTTCGGTGCTAGTTTCATCAATTTTATCAGGATCAATTAATACAACAAAACTTTTCTGCCCTTGGGCCTTTTTTCGCTGTAATTCTTGTTGTAACGTATATTTCATGCAGTTAATGCTTCCGGCTGCAAAAATGCAAAAAAATCGCTAAGCAGCATTGGTATTCAAAAATAATAGTACAAACAGCTTTCCTTAACCTCAGTTTCGGTACTCGCTGCTTGTATGAAATTAGGGGAATTTTTAAGAAAGCCGTCGATTTTATGGCGAAACCAACGTAGAATTCGCTTTTACATATAATTAACAATTTGTTCGGTGTTTTTTTTCCACCAAAGCCTGTTTTTATGTGGGTATTTTGCTAAACCCAATGGCCGCCAACAACCCAAGGCTTTTCCACATTTTGTGAAAATAAATTAACAAGAAGATTGAGGGTGGGCAAATATTTTCGTATACCGTATTTCCGGGTTCCAAAAACAAACTTTTTACCGCATAAATTACAGCTCATGGCCAAACAACAACCCAAAAAAGGCTTACAGTTTTCTCGGCGCTTTACGCTAGAAGGCGTATCGCCGTTCGATTTATTTACGTACGATTATCGTACGAGCGTAATCAAAAACCCTACGGGCGAAAAGGTTTTTGAGATGACGAATGTAGAAGTACCGGCACAATGGAGCCAAATAGCTACCGATATTCTTGCCCAAAAATATTTTAGAAAAGCAGGTGTACCCCAGCCCGATGGAACACTTGGCCGTGAAACTAGCGCTAAACAAGTAGCCCACCGTATGGCCAACTGCTGGCGTGTTTGGGGCGAACGTTATGGGTATTTTGCTAGCGAGCAAGATGCACAAGTTTTTTACGAGGAATTGGTATACAGCATACTTAACCAAAGTTGCGTACCCAACAGTCCACAATGGTTTAATACCGGTTTGTACGAAAGCTATGGCATTACGGGTAAACCACAGGGCCACTACTATGTAGATGCGGTAGATGGTGTTTTGAAAAAAAGCCAGAACGCATACGAGCGTCCACAGCCACATGCCTGTTTCATTTTAAGCGTGAACGACGATTTAGTGAACGATGGCGGTATTATGGATTTATGGGTACGTGAAGCCAGAATTTTTAAATATGGTTCAGGGGTTGGAACCAATTTTAGTAGCATTAGAGGTAATGGCGAAAAATTAAGCGGCGGTGGAACATCTAGCGGCTTAATGAGCTTTTTGAAAATAGGCGACCGTGCTGCTGGTGCCATTAAAAGTGGTGGTACCACCCGCCGTGCAGCCAAGATGGTTTGTTTGGATTTAGACCATCCTGAAATTCTTGAATTTATTAACTGGAAAGTAGAAGAAGAAAAGAAAGTGGCTGCCTTAGTAGCTGCTGGTTACGATAACAGCTACGAAGGTGAAGCTTATGCTACCGTAGCGGGCCAAAACAGCAATAATAGCATACGTATACCCAACGAATTTTTCAAAGTATTGGAAGAAAATGGCGATTGGGAATTAAAAGCCAGAAGCGATGGCCGTGTGATGAAAAAAATACCTGCCAGAGAAGTTTGGAACCAAATTAACTATGCAGCTTGGCGTTGTGCCGATCCTGGCACACAGTACGATACTACCATTAACGAGTGGCATACTTGCCCGCAGGGTGGCCGTATTAACGCTAGTAACCCTTGTAGCGAGTACATGTTTTTAGATAATACAGCTTGTAACCTAGCTAGTATTAACCTACGTAAGTTTTTTGATGAAGAAACCAATGTATTGGATGTAGAAGGGTTAGAATACATCAGCCGTTTATGGACCACCGTACTAGAAATTTCTGTGTTAATGGCACAGTTTCCTAGCAAGGAAGTAGCCCAGTTAAGCTACGATTATCGTACCCTAGGTTTAGGCTTTGCCAACCTTGGTACCATATTGATGATTAGTGGTATACCTTACGATAGTGAAGAAGCACGTGGTATTGCTGGTGCTGTTAGTGCTATCATGACTGGTGTAGCTTACAAAACATCCGCAGAAATGGCGAGTTTCCTAGGTGCTTTTACCAAGTACGAGGAAAACAAAACCGATATGCTACGTGTAATGCGTAACCACCGTGCAGCTGCCTACGATGCTACCGATGCATACGAGGGATTGAGCATTAAGCCCGTAGGTATCAATGCGAAATATTGCCCTGAAAATTTATTAAAAGCTGCTACCAAAGCATGGGATGAGGCGGTACAATTGGGTGAAAAATACGGGTACAGAAATGCACAAACTACCGTAATAGCTCCTACAGGAACTATCGGTTTGGTGATGGATTGCGATACTACCGGTGTGGAGCCCGATTTTGCCTTAGTGAAATTCAAAAAACTAAGCGGTGGTGGATACTTTAAAATCATCAATGGTGCGGTACCAAATGCGTTAAAAACATTGGGCTACAGCCAAAAAGAAATTGATGCAATAGAAAAATATGCCGTGGGTGCTGCTAGCTTTGATGGTGCTCCGTTTATTAACTCACAAACGTTAAGTGAAAAAGGATTTTTGGCAGAAGAAATCAAGAAATTGAACGATGCTGCTAAATCGGCTTTCGAAATAGGTTTTGTGTTTAACAGATATACCTTAGGCGATGCTTGTTTACAGCGTTTAGGCTTTACCGAAGCACAGTTTGGCGATTGGAGTTTTAACTTATTGGAAGCCCTAGGTTTTACCGATGAGCAAATAGAAGCTGCCAATGAATATGTGTGCGGAGCCATGACTATAGAAGGTGCTCCTTATTTGAAAGATGAGCATTTGAATGTGTTTGACTGTGCCAATAAGTGTGGTAAAAAAGGCCAACGCTATATTCATGCACATGGCCATATTAAAATGATGGCCGCTTGCCAGCCTTTCTTAAGCGGTGCCATTTCTAAAACCATCAATTTGCCACATGAAGCTACCGTGGAAGAAATAGCTGATTGCTATTTGCTAAGTTGGCAAATGGGTTTAAAGGCCAATGCCTTGTACAGAGATGGTTCAAAATTGAGTCAGCCATTGAGCAACAAATCGGAAGACAAAAAGAAAAAAGATACTACTGCCACCGAAGAGGTAGAAGCCACTACTAATGCCGCTACGGAATCGAATATTGTAGATTTAAGCAAGCTTACCGTAGAGGAGTTGTTAGAAGAAGTGCATAAGCGTGTACAAGCTTCTAGCGATACTACTTTGAAGCGTCAATTATCTAAAATAGTAGAGCGTAAAGCCTTACCGGCAAAACGTAGAGGTTTTACCCAAAAAGCCAAAATAAACGGTCAGGTAGTGTTCCTACGCACTGGTGAATATGGCGATGGTACTTTAGGTGAAATTTTTATTGATTTAGCTAAAGAAGGTAGCACACTCAGAAGTTTAATGAACTGTTTTGCTATTGCCGTATCGGTAGGTTTGCAGTATGGTGTGCCATTAGAGGAGTTTACAGAGAAATTTATATTCACCAAATTTGAGCCAGCCGGTATGGTAGAGCACCCGAATATTAAAAACACTACATCCATTGTAGATTTTATATTTAGATGCTTGGCTTATGAGTACAGCAACCGTACCGATTTAGTGCATGTGTTAGATAAACCATTGGTAGAAAATTTAGGCGATGCCGACGAAGTAAATGTACTTACCGAAGTACCAGAGCTAAGTAGTGTACGCATTACACCAAGTGCCAATGCTACGCCTGCCGCAAGTGGAAAAGACAGTCATGTAGCTAGCAGAACAAAAACCAATGCGTTTAGAACTTCTGTGGGTTTAGATGCTGTGAATGCCGCTGCCAAAAGCATGCAGAGCGATGCACCTAGCTGTAATGTTTGCGGACATATAACAGTACGTAGTGGTACCTGCTACAAATGCCTTAACTGTGGTAACAGCATGGGCTGCAGCTAGTACATACTACACAACAATACCAGCTAAAAACCGTTTTACTTAGGTGAAACGGTTTTTTTGTGTACAATACCGCCGTATATTGATACAAATTCTGTAATTTACTTATCCATTCTAAAAATATACCATTTGAAAAATAGGGTTTTGTATAGCACCTTGGCCATCCTGCTACTGCATGCATTGGTGCCAATGAATGCCTATGCTCAAGACCCACGATTCTCGCAATTTTTTTCGTCGCCACTTACGGTAAACCCAGCATTTACGGGCAAAACCGATGGTAGCTACCGGGTAGCGGGTAATTATAGAAATCAATGGCCCACTATTAACCAGGCTTTCCAAACACAAACCGTAAGTATTGATGCCCCCATTATGAAAAATAGAATTGGGTATAACGATACTTGGGGGCTGGGCTTTATGGGCTTTAGCGATAAGAGTGCTGCTGGAGCGGTAAATTTTTCCTATGCTACGCTAAGTACCAGTTTCCATAAAGGGTTAGATGAGGATGGCTTTAAACAACTAGGTGTAGGGTTTCAGGCTACTTATGCCAACATGAATATTAATACCAGTATGCTACGGTTTGAAGATCAACTTACTACCAATGGCTTTACAGGTATTACCAACGAAATTTTTAATGGTGCCACGCTACGCAGCAACTATTGGGATGTGAATGCTGGTTTATTATACTCCAATAGCATCAATGATAGAAGTTATTTTTACGCCGGTGCTAGTTTATACCATTTAAACCGGCCACGCCAGCAATTTACGGGTGGCTTGTATAATTTGCAACCCCGCCTAACGCTACACAGCGGTGGGTATTTTCCTTTAGGTGCAGCTACTACCTTACATGCTAGTGCCTTGTACAGCTCGCAGGCTAATGCTAGAGAATTGGTAGTGGGCGGAGCGGTACAGTTTATAGCTGCAGACGATACCGAGCCAATGCCTGTAAGTTTTTATGCGGGCAGCTGGTACCGATTAAACGATGCCGTGATACCTTATGTAGGCTTAGAATACGGCGATGTACGTATAGGTGCCACCTACGATGTAAATACAAGTTTATTGCGAAGTGCCTCACAAACCCGAGGCGGTTTTGAATTGAGTTTAATATACACCCGCCGCCCGCCTAGCGGAAAGGGTTTACCCTGCCCCAAGTTTTAGTGAG
>RDXK01000303.1 GCA_004292605.1 Bacteroidota bacterium | reverse complement strand
GGTGGTTTGGTAAGTAGATTTTGGTATAAAAATAGGTTCTATCCATTGCCGCTACAGAGCGGGAAAGAAACTACGGGAGCCAATGGATTGGTGCAAACAAAACCCAATGAATGGCTAATAGTGGGCGGCGATTTTATGAACCCAAATAACACGGATAGCACAGCAGTAACGGTAAAACTGTATCAACATGATGCCTTAGTGGTACAAACAGTACAAACTTATACAGGTTATAGAAGCGGAGCTGCAGTGGGCAATGGACAACTGGCTACTACAGGTTTTAATGCGTTGTATATTAACCAAATGAACCAATTAATCACGGGTTTTCATGCGGTGGCATACTTAGCACCCAACACATGGATAGCCTGCGGCAGTAAGGGAAAAGTAGTAGTGCTGAAAACCAATTGATGAAAATTGACAGAAATATTCTGCTCTACAATCGGTAACTAAAAAAGAAAGCGTTTTGCAGACTTCTTTGAAAAATAGACAGCAAAAATAAACGGGGCCATACCCGTAAGTACCGCCCCGTTTTACTACTATTTACTACACCTTAGGCTCGGCCACATTGGGCTATATATTGCTGTAAGGTAGTATTAAAATTGGTTTGTGCTTGCAATTGCTCTAGGGTAATATGCATGCGAAAACGCCAATAATGTTTAGGATTGGCTGGTACATTTATACGTTCATCGTTCGGGTTTGATTGTCGGATATTGCCATCAATCGCCAATATATCTTGCAGCTGAAACAAACTCCACATAGCCGGCGAATGTAAGTGCTGTAGCACAATGGCCTTTGCTACCCAATCTTCACAAAACAGTGGTGCTTGGCCCCACATACCCAATTCATTATTAAAAAAGGTTTGTGTAGCATTTCTATCTTCTTGCCACCAGCCGCGGATGGTGCTCATATCGTGGGTACTTGGTGTAACTACGCTTAGGTAAGGAGCATCGTTCGGGTGAAAAAACCTACGTGTGGGGTCTTTCGGCATTCGTTGAATTTCCAAACTTAAAATACCTAATTGTTGCATTACATCGGGCACACAAGCAGGAACCAAACCTAAATCTTCGCCACAAATAAGCATATTGGTAGCCTTTTTCAGCGCTGGTAATTTTTCAAAAGCTTGCTGCTTCCAAAAATCATCCTGCCGGCGGAAAAAGTAGTTTACATACAATTCCTGTAGCTGCTGTTTGCTATGCTCATCTAAATATTTAAAGCTAAGTGTTTGTGCCAAATTAAACCTGCAATGGAACTGTGTACCCTGCGAACCTTCTACTTCAAACAGCAAAACATTGCTAATTAAATCGAATACTATTTGTTGTATTCTGCTATTGAAATCTGTAAACTCTTGACCAGCAAAATAGGCTTCTACTTGTTTTTGTGTAGCAAAGTTTTGTTTCAATGTAAAACCACCAAAACCATCGTATTGTAAAAAGTTGTTTTTTACATAATCGGCATCGTTACCGGCCAATTCCCACAACACTTGATCGGTTATAAAGGGCTGTGTGTATCTGTGGTGATTAAAGGAAATATTGCGTTCGTACAGTTCGTTAATATGCAAGGGAATAGCGGGAACAAAGTAGCCCATAATACCCTCCACTGCATGTAAAGGAATACTCCAAATACGGAAAAAACCAAGGATATGATCTATTCTAAAGGCATCAAAATAATGGCTCATTTGCTCAAAACGCTGCTTCCACCAAGCAAAACCGTCTTCTTGCATTTTTGCCCAATTGTACGTGGGGAAACCCCAGTTTTGGCCCTTTACGGCAAAATCATCGGGCGGTGCACCGGCTTGTAAATGCATGTGGTATAGCGCTGGCGCCATCCAAGCATCTACACCGTTTCGGTAAATGCCAATAGGTAAATCGCCTTTTACAATAATGCCTTTGCTATGGGCATAATTGGTAGCGGCTTTTAACTGAATATGTAAATGGTATTGTACAAATAAATGAATAGCCACTTGGTGGTAATGGGCACCCTTTTCGTTCAGCAAACTACTCACCCATTTTTCATCGTACTCGCTGTGTTCGGGCCAGGTAGAAAAATCAGCTGTTTTGTAGGTATCTCTTGCAAAACAAAACGCAGCGTACGGTGCCAACCAATGTTGATTGGTAGCATAAAAATCTTTGAAATCGGCCGTGGCAAACAATGCTTTTCCTTGTAGTTCGTACAGTTTATGTAGTACTTCCCACTTAGCAGCAATTACCGCCGGGTAATCTACTGTTTCGCTTTGGTTCAGCTGTTCCCGCTGTGCTTCATACGCATCTACCACGGTTTTATTACCAGCATTGGCTACTTGAGAAAGATTGATGTACAAAGGGTGCAAAGCAAAGGCTGATATGGCCGAATACGGATAACTATCGGTATACGTTTTATTAGCTGTGGTATCGTTCACGGGTAGTAACTGAATAAGCTTCATACCTATGCTAGCGGCCCAGTCTACCAGGGCATGCATATCGGTAAATTCGCCCACACCAAAACTGTGTTGGGTACGTAAACTAAATACGGGTATCACCACCCCACTACCTTTAAAGGAATTATTGGGTAAGTATGCAAAACCATCGTTTAATGTTGTGAATTTATTGGCCGATAAACCATCCCATAAAATTCGGTTATTGCCTTGTTCGTACTGCGAAATTTCACCAGTACTGCTGTTCTTTACAGCGTATTTATAGGCCACGGGAAAATGCGTATCGGTAAGGTTCAAATCGACCGACCAGTACGGCGACTCCGATGTTTTACCCATTACTATGGCCTTTTCCGCTTCCCACTCGCCTAAGGCAGTATCGGCACCTAGTAGCACCAATTGTTCATACGCAGCCAATAAAGGAGCTTTTACCTGAAACCTATGCGTTGCATTTTTAGCGGCTGTTGCGGTAATGGCATGTTTGGGTAACAATACATTTTGAAAAGGAACGGTATAAAAAGTGTTCTCGTAAAAACCTTCGTAATTCCAGCTATCTACAATGTACAATTGCTGTGTGGCAATAACGGGAATTACGTGGTGTTCACCCGCCTCTACGGTAAGGGTGCCATCGGCATTTTTTACTTCGTATTTGTAGGCAACGGGGGAAGAAATTCCGGCAGAAAAATGAATTTCCGTGTACCAGCTTTCCTCATTAAAATATTGTAATTGGATAACTTCCTCACCATTGCCAAAAAAATCACCCGCTACCTGGATGGTTTGGCCGTAGGTAGTTTTGTACTTTAACTGTAATAACACTTTTACACCCACTGAGGCATCTTTTTTGGGCAATGATTCCTTTTTAGGAGCCGCTGCCTTGGCTATTTTTTTTGTGGCTGGTTTCTCGCTTTTGGGTGTTGCAGTCTCCGCAATTGCAGCCTTTTTGGGAGTAATTTTTTCTTTTTTGGGAGCAATTACTTTGGCAGTGCTGGCTTTTTTAGTAGCAGCCTTCGCTTCGGGAG
>RDXK01000110.1 GCA_004292605.1 Bacteroidota bacterium | reverse complement strand
TATACATGAAGCCATATTTTCTATTGCCCCATTTTTACAAAAAAATAGGGCTATACATGTTTGCTCCGTTTCTAGCGCTAGGCATAGCAGCACTATTTTTTGATGTAGAAATAAGTTGGCTACGCACCACGGTGCTGAGCATAATACCCGACCAATTATTTAACCAACAATGGTTTGAATTAAAACAAGCCAATACTACCATTACGGTAGCGGGTGTTGGGTTTATAGCTGCTTGCTTACTAATTGGCTTTTCGGCTGAAAAACAGGAAGATGAATATGTGGCAAGGGTTCGGCTACAATCGCTTCAGTGGGCGGTGTTGGTAAACTATATTTTATTGATTGTATGTTTTCTGGTGATTTATGATGTTGCTTTTTTGCAAATCATGATCTACAATATGTTTACCGTGCTCTTGTTTTACTTGTTTCGGTTTCATTTTGTATTGTACTTACAACCAAATTTTAGTAAAACTCATGCGTAATACCGTAAAAGTTCAGCGTGCCATAGCCAATATTACGCAGGAACAATTGGCCCAAAAATTAGGTGTTACTCGCCAAACCATCCACGCTATTGAAACCAATAAATATGTGCCTAGCACTTTGCTTTCGCTAAAAATGGCTCAATTATTTCAAACCTCGGTTCATGAAATTTTTATATTAGAGGAAGGCGACTAACATGCTACAATACGTATGTTCTACAAACTCATGAAAAGGCTACTATTTACCAGCATTAATTTACTTAGTTTGCGGCTATGTATCCGTTTGCATCATGGCTGGCATTTTTAGGTTACTATGCATTAGTAGTAGCCTTGGCGGTGCATTTTTGTAAAAAACACTTCACAGGTTTGCAAATTGCGGCAGCCCTAACCCTAAAAATTGTAGCAGCTTGCCTGTTTGGCTACTTTTTTCTGCACTACGCTAACGGGGCATTGATTGATACTTGGTACTACCACACCGAAGGCTGGAAGGAATACCAATTGCTCAAAACCAATCCCATACAGTTTTTACGGAAAGATATTTTGGACCATGGTTATGCATCAGCCACGGACACTATTTTTCATCAGCAAAACTCCTTTGCTAAGGATTTACAGCACAATTTGCTCATAAAACTCGTAGCTATTTTACACGCTTTCAGTGGTGGTAATTATTATATTAATGCCTTACTGTACGCTTCGCTATGTTTCCCAGCCAGTGTATGGTTGTATAAATTAGGCAAACTGTACCAACCCACTGCGGAGGCCCGCAAATTCCTATATCTCTTGTGTTTTTATACACCCAGCTTCCTATTTTGGAATAGCGGTATCATGAAGGATGGTGTTACTGTACTAGCGGCTATGGCCTGCCTGTATAGCATGGCACAATATGCGGCCACACATAGAGGCAAGTATATAGCTACTTGTATGCTGGCGTTGGTACTGTGCTTTGCCCTACGGCAGTTTGTGGCGGTAAGTTTGGTGGTAGGTTTTGCTGCATTTTTGCTACAAAACCGTTTGGCCTGGCGTACTAGCTTTACCGTATTAGTGGTGCTTTCCGCTGTTACGGTATTGTTAGCCATCAATACAGTTTGGTGGCCGTACCCGGTAAATTTTTTGGAGAAAATAATGGATCGCAGTCGGGCATTTATGGCCTTGGCCCAAGCATCCGGTAGTGCCCTGTTCCTACCTGCTGCAGATGGTGCTGGCTTTTTTATTACAGCCATTCCCTATGCCATAAAAAATACTTTGCTAGCTCCTATGGTTCCTATAAGTACGCAGTTTTCTAATGTGGTGGCAGCCATTTATCACATACTATTTTTAGGGTTTTGTGGTGTTGCCCTTACTCGCAAACGCTCCCAAAGTTCTACGGCTGTTTCCGCTTTACTGTGGGTGGTAATTATTATCAATGTTTTACTCATCGGTTATACCGTACCCGTGGCCGGTGCCATAGTGCGGTACCGTAGCTGGCTGGAGTGGCTTTTGCTGTTTCAAATTTGGCTTCGCCGATTACATTAAATAAAATAATATCTACAATTATTTCAGGCGTATTGTTAATTTTTTATGAACAACCGCTCTTATTTCATCTTTTTTACAGCAGTAATTCGCATTTCTATCGGTTTTTAATTGCCATAATTGATTTTTTTGCCTTGCTTTGCCGCTTCAAAACTTAAAAATATGAGTTTACGGTTTCAAGCTATTTCGCAAATCAGCGATGCATCGAAAGTGGTAGATGTACAAACCACCACTAAAGTAACCGCCATTTTTGGCGAAAACGTGTTTACCTTAAAAGTAGCACGGGAGTATTTGAGCGATGAAGCTTTTAAAAGTTTAGCACAAAGTGTAAAAGGCGGTAAAAAAATAGATAGAACAGTAGCCAACCAAATAGCCAATGGTTTAAAAGCCTGGGCAGAAAGTAAGGGTGTAACCCATTTTACACACTGGTTTCAGCCACTTACAGGTACCACTGCGGAAAAACACGATAGCTTTTTTACCATTAAAAGCGATGGTACTGCCATTGAAGAATTTGATGGTGCAGCCTTGGTACAGCAGGAGCCAGATGCATCTAGCTTTCCTAATGGTGGTTTAAGAGCCACTTTTGAAGCCCGTGGTTATACCGGATGGGACCCCTCTTCTCCAGCATTTATTATGGAAATTGGTCATGGCAAAACCTTGTGCATTCCTACCATATTCATTAGCTACACTGGCGAAAGTTTAGATTACAAAGCACCGCTTTTAAAAGCCTTGGAGGTTTTGAACAAACATGCCGTAGAAGTATGCAATTTGTTTGATAAAAATGTAACCAAAGTAACCGCTACCCTTGGCTGGGAGCAGGAATATTTTGTGGTAGATGAAGCCATGTTTAATGCCCGACCCGATTTGGTGCAAACTGGCCGTGCCGTATTTGGTGCATCACCCGCTAAAGGTCAGCAGTTAGAAGACCATTATTTTGGTAGCATTCCGGAGCGTGTGTATAGTTTTATGAGAGATTTTGAGCAAGAAAGCTACAAGTTAGGTATACCCTTACGCACCCGCCACAACGAGGTGGCCCCCGGCCAGTTTGAATGTGCTCCTATTTTTGAAGAAGTAAGCGTGGCTGTAGACCACAATACTTTGCTAATGGATATTATGGACCGTGTAGCCCGCCGCCACCGCCTACGTGTACTATTGCACGAAAAACCATTTGCTGGCATTAACGGTAGTGGTAAGCACAATAACTGGAGCATGGCTACCGATACGGGTGTGAATTTATTGGCCCCAGGCAAAACGCCTAAAACCAATTTAATGTTCCTTACCTTTTTTGTAAATACCATCAAAGCCGTAAAAGATTATTCATCGCTATTGCGGGCAAGTATTGCCAGTGCAGGAAACGATCACCGTTTGGGTGCCAACGAAGCTCCGCCGGCTATTATATCGGTATTTATCGGTCAGTATTTAACCAAGGTTTTGGAAGATGTAGAACAGCGTGTGGGTGAAAAATTTGATGAGCAAGATGAAGCCATTTTAAAGCTAGATATTCACCGCAGTATCCCAGAATTATTGTTAGATAATACGGATAGAAACCGCACATCGCCTTTTGCATTTACCGGTAATAAGTTTGAATTTAGGGCCGTAGGTAGTGCTGCCAACTGTGCCAATGCCATGACTACCTTAAACTCTATTATGGCCGATACTTTGAAAACCTTTAAAAAGGAAGTAGATGGCTTAATGGAAAAGGGTGAAAAGAAGGAATTAGCCATTATGCACACTTTGCAACGCTATATTATTGAAAGCAAAGATGTATTGTTTGAAGGTGATGGATATAGCCAAGAGTGGGCCGATGAAGCTGCCCGCCGTGGATTACCCAATGTAAAAACTACGCCTTTAGCATTAGATGCTATGGTTACCGAAAAAAGTGCTCATTTATTTGAAAGCTTGGGTGTTTACAGCCATTCTGAATTAGAGGCACGCCATGAAATAGAATTAGAAAAGTATATTAAAAAAGTACAGATAGAAGCAAGAGTGATGGGCGACTTAGCCATTAACCATATCATCCCCGCGGCAGTTACTTACCAAAACAGTTTGTTAGAAAACGTGGTGGGTTTACAAAAAGCCGGCCTGCCTGAAAGCAGTTATGCCAGTCAAAAAACCATCTTAGCTGAAATTAGTGAGCATATACAGCAAGTGTATACATTGGTGGATGCTATGGTAGAAGCTAGAAAAGTGGCTAACAATTTAGAAAGTAGCCGTGCTAAAGCCATTGCCTACTGCGAAGAGGTAAAGGATAAGTTTTTTGATGATATCCGCTACCATGTAGATAAGTTAGAACTATTGGTGGCCGATGCTGCATGGACCTTACCTAAATACCGTGAAATGCTATTTTTAAAGTAGTAGTGTGGTGTTAAAATTAAGAAAGCCGTTTGCCTGTAGCAAGCGGCTTTTTTGTGTGGGCTATTCACTACCACCGAACATATTTAAAAAACTGCCCATTTCCTAGTGATGGGAAATGGGCAGCCCTTTGTACAAAACCTATACGGCATTAGTTATGTACTATAATATCGGCACCTAATGGTGTAGTAGCATTGCCTACAATACCACGGGCATATACAGTATATATTTTACCCGCCTCTAAATTTACATTGGGTACATTGAGCACCACTGTGCCACCACTGGCCAAACGAACGGCCAAATTATATGTACCAGCATTTACAGGTGTAAAAGCTTGTAATGAAGTGGTGCTATTTTGATCGTTAAAACTGCGGTTGGTAAATAAATCTGGTCCGTTTACTACACCCACGGTAACTGCTGGTGCACCCGGACTAAAATGAAAAAAGCGTACATGTGCCCTGCCTTGTGCTGGCGTAGCCAAATCATCTACGGTTACCGCAGCGCCAATGCTAGCTACCGGGTTAATAGCAAAAACCGAGTACGAAGTGCCCGCCAATAAAGGTACGGTGGCATTAATTACAGCCGTAGTAGAACCCGTAGGCCTCACCTGAATATTTACTTGCCCCGGGGCTAGCTGTGCATACGGTGTACTGCCCCTAAACGCTAAATTATTTACCACACTGTTACCATTGGCCGTAACATCTACATTGGGAGCATCGGGGGAAGCATGTACCACTTTCACCTGGGCATTGGGAGTGAGTGTGGTGTTGTTATTATCGGTACAAGATGCCAAATTGGCCAAAGCGGCCATTACAAAAAAGCCGGAGAGTAATTTTTTCATGTTGCAAGGTTTTTAGCCTTTTACAACGATAGCCAACCGAAATGGTGCGACACATAGTGTTAAATAATATATAATATGGTTTGCACATAAAAAAGCCCACCGTTTGGGTGGGCTTTTCCTTACAACAGTTATTTATATTACTAGTAAAAATTGTAACGGTTATCTACCACTTTAGCAGCTTTACGCAGAGCATCTAAACTGCGGTAGCCTACTTGCTGGCGAGTGTTATTTTCCATAGCCTTACGCTGATCATCTATGCTACCACCTAAATTAGGTTTAGCACTAATATTTTCTACACGTATAGCAAATACGCCTGTAGCACCTGAAATAGGCTCACTTACTTTACCGGTAAACGCCTTATTAAAGGCAGCACCCAATACTTTAGGCTCGGTACCTACACCTGGTATAAAACCACTTTGGAAGCTAATACTGTCGGCACGCATTACGGTAGTTTTGCCCGCAGCTGCATACGCTTCTACACTATTTCCTTTAAAGGTTTCTAATATTTTCTGGGCCTTTTTTTCGCCACGTATAAAGCTTTCTACCGTAGGGCGGGCAGCCGTAGCATTCATTAAACCTGCTTCATTTACATTGGTAATAATGGCTACTATATAACGCTCTCCAAACTCGGTAGGCTCACTTACGGTACCCACTTTGTGATCAAACACCCAGCGTACAAAAGCTCTATTGCTACCTAAACCATTTACTTGAAAATCGTTTTTCAAAATATCGCCAGTAGGTAATGGTGATTTACCCAATTTAGTAGCTTGCTCGTCAAAAGCTTTTTTATCTTTTGCGGCAGCCGCAAACTGCGATGCAGCGTTTACAGCACCATTGGTGGTTTCGCTGCTTGCATTAATGGCTTTTGATACATAAGCTACTTTATAAGCTTCCTCTATTTTCTTTTGGCTTACTACCTCTATATAATGGTAACCGCTGTATTGGCTGTTTTCTACTTTCACTACTTTTTTATCGCCAGTATTGCCATAAAAAGCTACTTCAGCAAACTCTTTTGATAGGGTGGCAAACTGTGTACTGGTAAAATCGTACTCACCACCTTTTTGCTTGCTTCCCGGATCGTCGGAATATTTTACTACCATGCTATTAAAATCGGCACCACCAGCAATGGCTTGTTGTATACTATCAATTCTTTTTTTAGCAATGCTATCCGGCAAGGTAGGTGTAGCACCCTGAGCCGTATTGATTAAAATATGACGCACTTTTACGCTATCTGGCAAACTGCGTTTGGCAATCATTTTAGCCAAAGTAAAGTTTTTACCATCCAAATAAGGACCATAAACGGTACCTACTGGCAATGCTTTAATAACATCTGCATTGGGTACTTTTATATTGCTGCTAGTAGTAAAGGCATCTAAATAAGGTATATCGCTGGCTTTGGCCACCACAAATGCTTTGGCATCGGTAGTAGTTTCAAACTCAGCCTTTAAACCCGCTACGGTAGCGTACACGGCCTGGCTATCGGCACTGCTAGGTACTGCATCAAAACTTACATAGCTAATAGTTCTGCTTTCTTCTTCTTTTTCAAACTCACTTGCGTGCTTTTTTACATAAGCCACTACATCCTCATCAGTTACTTTTACAGTGCTATCCACTATGGTATTGTAGGGCACGTAAGCATAACTAATATTGCTAATAGTATTATTATCGGCATTTATTTTTTCAGCCATCCATTTTGGTACGTAAATAGCTTGTGTGATAAGGCTTTGGTATTTTTGTGCCAATGCTTGCTGTATGGTAGGCTGTAAGTAAGCTTCTTCAATTTGCTTGGCTTGTTCGCCTGTATTTTTCTTTAATTGGGCAAACTGCTGACGAGCTTTTTCTTTATCAAATATACCTGTAGCTGGGTCGGTAAAAGCTTGCTGCAACCACTGAGGTGGATTATCGCCAAACAAAATATCGCCTAACTCCTTTCCTCCAATTTCAAAACCAAGTTTTTTGTAGGCTTGCTCTAAAATGGTTTGCTGCACCATCATATTCCATACGCTACCTATCATTTGCTCACGCTGACCTTGGCCACCATTCATTTGTTCTATCATGGTAAGTTTAGCGTCGAAATCGGTTTTCTCTATTTTCTCGCCATTTATTTTACCTATGGTAGTGCCGCCGGCAAAAACATTGCCCCTGCTAAAACTAGCATCTTGCATAATAAACGCAATAAGGGCCAACCCAATTACCACCGAAATAATCCACGTGGCTTTGTCACGAATACTTTGAATAACTGACATAACTATTTATAGATTCAATTTGTTTGAAGTTGGCAAAAATAAGGTAATAAAGCATTGATAGTGTTAGGTGCAAAAAACAGCCATTTACACCGTTCTAATTACCGTTCACGGCGGCTAAACTGTATATTTGCGGCTCTTTAAACAAGCCTAGTAGTATGAAGTTGTATAATTTACTTATCAAGTATAGGTTGCCCGTAGGTGTTTTTACCCTAGCATTGGCCATTTTAGTAAATGTATTAAGTGGGTTTTGGCCTGCCTTTATATTGTATTTAGGTGCGTTGGTAGCTATTGCCTCACATTTTGTAATCGGTCCGCTACGCTTGATTCAGGAACCGATGGAAAAGGGCGATATGGCCACTGTACAGCAAATTTTAGATTCTATTAAATACCCCAACCTACTTTTAAAACCCATCCGCAGTACTTACTTTACTATTAAAGGACAGTTAGCGATGGTGAACAAGGATTTTGATAGTGCCGAAAAGCATTTGAAAAAAAGTAGTGAACTTGGCTCGCCTATGCCCGAAGCCGAAGGTGCCAATAAATTACAATTGGGGATGATGGCCTTACAACGCAGCGATTTTAAACAAGGCGAAAGTTATATACGGGCCGCTATACGTGTAGGTATACCCGATAAAGAAACCGAAGCGATGGCATTTTTAGCTATGGTGCAAATTTTTATGAATAAACGTGAGTTTAGGGCTGCCAAAGATTTTTTTAGAAAAGCAAAAGCTAACAATCCTAAAAACCCTGAAGTGGTAAGCCAAATAAAAGAAATAGAGAAATACATTACCAGAATGCCTGGCTAATATTCACCCGCTTCGGCGGGTTTTTTATTCAAATTCCCAGAGGCCTTTGCCCTGCCGTACTAGCTCGTAGTCATCGGTAGTGCAGTCAATAATAGTACTAGGTATCATACCACCAATACCGCCATCAATTACTATATCTACTAAGTTTTCAAAGTTTTCATAAATCAAATCCGGGTCGGTATATTCCTCTACCATTTCGCCGGGTAAACTTGCCGATAGTATAGGATTACCCAGGGCCTTTACAATATCTAACGCAATATTGTTATCGGGTATACGTAAACCAATGGTACTTTTTTTGCTTTGCAATAATTTGGGAACCTCCTTACTAGCTGGGAGTATAAACGTGTAAGCACCGGGTAAATGACTTTTTAAAATACGGTACAGCGGCGTAGATATACCCTTGGTGTATTTACTTAAATCGCTCAAATCGGTACACACAAAACTTAGTTGCAATTTTTGTGGCTGGGCTTGCTTAATACGGGCTATACGTTCTATGGCTTGCGGCTGGGTAATATCGCACCCTAAACCATAAATAGTATCGGTAGGGTAAACAATAACACCGCCTTGCCGTAAACAATTCACCACCGTATTGATATGACGAGGATTGGGATTATCAGGATGTATGTGCAGCAGCAAACTCATGTTTTAAAGGTACAGATACTTGGGTACAATTTTACCAATATGCTTTACTTACCTTTGACCTAATGTATACTGTAAACCAATTTAATAAACTGTCTATTGTAATTCCTGTGTACAACGAAGGAAAAACGGTACACCGAATTTTAGATAAAGTACAAGCTGTAACACTACCACAAAATTTACAGAAGGAAATAATAGTGGTAAACGATTGTAGTACGGATGATACTGCCGAAGCACTAGCACGCTACCAAGCTAGTAACCCACAGTTTGGTATGCACATTTACCACCACCCAAAAAATAAAGGCAAGGGGGCTGCTTTACATACTGGCATACAGCAAGCCACCGGCGAATACATTATTATTCAAGATGCCGATTTAGAGTACGACCCTCAAGAATACGCTGTGCTACTAAAACCTGTTTTAGATGGCTTTGCCGATGTGGTGTACGGAAGTAGATTTATGGGTGGCAATGCACACCGTATTTTATTTTTCTGGCATAGTATAGGTAATAAGGTGCTTACATTTATGAGCAATGCACTTACCAACCTAAACCTTACCGATATGGAAACCTGCTACAAACTTTTTAATGCACAAATGCTAAAAGGTTTGCAGTTAAAGGAACAGCGGTTTGGTTTTGAACCAGAGGTTACCGCCAAAATTGCTCGTGTACCGCAAGTGCGTATTTATGAAGTGGGTATTAGCTACTACGGACGCACCTTTGCTGAAGGCAAAAAAATAAACTGGAAGGATGGTTTCCGGGCCATTTATTGCATTATTAAGTATAACATTTTTAGTAAATAAATATGCCTCGTATTCCCCTGTTGGGCGCTTTACTAGCCATTATTATTGGCACCTATTTATTGGCATTATCTATTCCCGTGATGGATGAAGATGCTAGTCAATACGCAGCTATGAGCTGGGAAATGGCTACTAGCAAAAGCTTTTTGCAGGTATATGAACAAGGGCAAGACTATTTAGACAAACCACCTTTTCTTTTTTGGATTAATAGCATTTTTATGTTGGTGTTAGGTGGCCATACTTGGGTGTATAAGCTACCATCGCTTTTGTTTTTATTGTTGGGAATAAGAGCTACTTTTTTGTTGGGCAAACAATTGTATAATGAAACCATTGCTTGGCATAGTGCACTATTTCTGGCAAGTTTTCAAGCTATTTTTCTAATTACCAACGATGTACGTACCGATACTATTTTACTATCGTTTACGGTGATGGCCATACAGCAGTTACATGTTTACTTTACACGGAAATCTATCACCCATTTTTTTATGGGCTGTGTATGTGTTGCAGGGGCCATGCTTACCAAAGGACCTGTGGGCCTATTAATACCTGTGCTTGCTTTAGGTAGCGATGTGGTATTGAAAAAACAATGGCAATTTTTATGGAGGCCTGTGTATTTGTTAGGCTTGTTACTAATAGCATTGTTACTATTGCCCATGAGTATAGGACTGTATCAGCAGTTCGATCTTCATCCCGAAAAAATAGTGAACAGTGGCTTAGGCGAAACACAATCGCAAGTATCAGGACTAAGGTTTTATTATTGGACGCAAAGTTTCGGTCGCCTCACTGGTGAAAGCAAATGGAACAATGGCGCCTACTTTAGTTTTTTGTTCGAAAACCTATTATGGGGCCTACTACCTTTTACGATTTTCTTTATTGCAGGCTTGGGGAGTAATATAGTATCGTTCATTCGCCAAAAAGGAAAACTATTACCTACTCAGGAAGCCATTACCACAGGAGGTTTTATACTAGCTTATATACTGCTTGGCAAAAGTAAATACCAGCTGCCGCATTATATTTATGTGGTACTACCGTTGATAGCTATTATTACCGCTAAAAATTTTGTACAAGTAGTATACACCTCCCAAACCAATAAACTTTTTACAATACTTAGAGGCATACAGTGGGGTATTAATGTAATACTTATTGCCGTAGCTACCAGCTTAGTGGCATTTAGTTTTCCGCATGTATGGGTATGGGTTTTATCCATTGGTGTTCTAGGTATTTTGGTAATCGTTTACCTTATTGCAAAACCAATCAAATACAGCTTAGTGGCCGCAAGCATAGTAGCTATAGTAACTACCAATATACTGTTAAGCGGTTTCTTTTACCCCAACATTCTGCAATACCAAGCCGGAAATGTAGTAGGAAAATTTATTCAGCAGCAGAGCATACCCACCCAAAAAGTAATAGTGTTTCAAGAGCCATTTAGTGTAAGGAATATTCATTTCTATGCAAAGGCTCCTATTACCCGGGTACAAGAACTACCAACGGAAATACCAAGTTATATATTAACTGGCACCAAGGGCTTAAACGTTATACAGCAACGGAAAATACCGTACCAAATACTACTTACAGGCACTACCTTTCACATTACGGAATTAACGGCACCGTTTTTAAATCCTGCTACTCGATCAAGTGTTTGTGAGCCTTTCTATTTTGTAAAAACCACCGCTACTGTACCCTAGGGCAGCGGTAGGCATTTTTTCCAAATCGGTAACCAATACCTAACTGCACGGTATAATAAGCATCTTTAGAAGCGGCATTGGCCACCTTGCTAAAGCCATCTAAATAATCACTGCCTGTAAACCTGTACAAAGCCTCGCCTCTTAATACCCAATTATTGCCTAAGGCATACTGCAAGCCAATACCCACGGGTAGTACCGGTACTAGCTTGGGTGTAGGCGTAGCTAAATCGGCCGCTAAACCTTCGGCTACAGCACTTTTACCACCCCAAAAACTAGTATCAAAAGCAGCGGCATTTCTATTGACAGATGTGAATGCCATACCCAAGCCACCCATGATATAAGGATTTATTTTTCGTGCACCATCTACTGTATTTCGCCCCAAAGGATAGTACATAGCTAAAGCCGAAAGCTCCGAAACTTTGGTTTGCACTTGCAAGCCACGTTCTTGTTTCCAAGTGGGGTTTACCCAGCGATAGGCTACCTCGTTCTCCGCAAAATTTCCACGAGAAAACTGCAAGCGAAACGATAACTGATTATCTACTTCCTTTAACGCATACACCGCCCAGCTAGGCTTTAAATACTCGTAACTACCCATGGGATTAAACGTGAGATCGCCTTGGTACAACAGCGTTCCCGCCTGCACACCTACTTCAAACGTACTCGATTTATATTGGGCATTTACCGCCCAACCAACAAAAGAAAATAAAACTACAGCTACTACTTTTTGATACCACATACGCACATATTAATTGGTGAAGAATTACAAAAAGTAGAGATGGGAATAGGCGGAAATTTGGTGTATGGACTGAACACTTCTAGGATAGTTTAATGACTACTATCACTAAAATCTAACTAGCAAAAGCTTTAACAATCTGTTATCAATGCAAAAAACGGCAAGAAAAACTATAGCATAAATAGCTTATACATGGCAGAACAATTTAGCGGCTACCCACCTAATAAAGCTACCGTTAATACAACTGTAAACGGCTATCTCCCAAACTACCGACGGGTTTTACCTCCTTATAGCTAAATGGATATTGCAGTACCGGCATTCTATTACACAGATACACAAATTGGTAAATCCTAAGCTTTTTATCGGTGCTATCTGCCAATACAGGATAGCCACTAAAATCTACCATTCCCAAATGCTTTATGGTTGCATACTTTGGTAAATATTGGTAATAATTATACCATGTTCCATACTGTACATGGTTAATGGCAATGGGCGTGGCTGAATTTTCATTTCTTAGCAAAACTATATCTGCTAAAACAGCTGGCATAGCAGCATCGGGCAACCAATCTTTACAAGAAGTAAAACTAGTTTTGGGCAATACAAATGCCATAAAACCGATACAAAAAATAATAGCTATACTTTTCGTAAACCAACTAGATAATTTTTTCAAATATTCTTCTGCTAATAGCAGCAACCAAACCAATAGCAAAGGCCAATACACTAAAGCCGCTCGCTGCATAGCAAAGGGTACTTTCGCCACCCAAAAAGCAACCGTACTTAGCACTACTACCAATAACAAAATGATGGATAGTTTTTGGAGTGCTGCTTTGCTGTACTTCGCTACAAATAATAGTACTATAAAAACCACATACGATACCCATTTGGATAACTGCCATCCATTAAAATTGAGCTGCGTAGGTAAATACAAACCATCGTACACAAAACTGTAGATAGTACTAGAGATAAAACTACCAGAACCACCCACCACCAAATCGTTCTTTGAACCTATAAATAGTAACTGAACCACGGCCAATACTATCAATACGATACTACATAGCAGCGGTACTATTGCACCCCAATACCTTTTTTGCATAGTGGTAGTACTATACAACAATACAATAGCAATTACTATAAACAAACTACTATAATTACCCAACAAGGCAATACCTGCATACAAAGCAGTACTTCTATTAAAAACAGAACCTTTTAAGTATAGGTGTAATAACCAAACCACGCCAGCCATAGCTATGATATAACCACGAGCTAAACAAGCATAATCGATGATATAAGGATGACAACCAGCCACCAATACAAATAAAAACTGGGTGTATTTACCGGTGAAATTTTGTTTAGCTAAGGCTAATAGTCCTAACAAATACACACCATAAAACAACGCACAATGCCAGCGAATACATACTATATGCTTACCGAAAAAACTTCCTACATACACACAAGCGGTATTGAGCCAATGTGTATTGGCGGTGCCTACCATAGCTTTCCAATACTGCTGCTGTACTAGCTGCCAAGTATACGCCTCATCGTTAGTAATAGGTACATATCCTATTTTTACAGCTACGCAAACCATGGGAATAACGAGTAACCATAAAAACCGTTTGTAATAGCCCAATATTTCTCGAACTTCGTTCAAAGCATGTATTTATGAGCACAAGTTTACTTACTAATATTGAAGGTGCGGTGGGTTATATTACGCTTAACCGGCCACAGGTATTTAACTCCTTTAATCGAGAAATGGCCTTACACCTACAAGCCACTTTGCAGCAGCTAGCCACTAACCCACAAGTGCGGTGCATAGTTATTACGGGCGCTGGCAAAGCCTTCTGTGCCGGACAGGATATAGGCGAACTTTTAGGCGATGAAAAAATAGGCTTTGAAAAAATTTTAAAGGAACATTACAATCCTATTGTAGCGGCTATGCGTGCCTTACCCAAACCCATTGTGGTGGCTGTAAACGGTGTAGCAGCGGGGGCCGGCGCCAATATTGCCCTTGCGGCCGATGTGGTAGTAGCAGCCGACAATGCTGCATTTATTCAGGCATTTAGTAAAATAGGTTTAATACCCGATAGTGGTGGTACTTTTACTTTACCACGCTTAATTGGTTTTCAAAAAGCGAGTGCACTTATGATGCTAGGCGATAAAGTTTCGGCTACGGAAGCTGAAAAGCTAGGTATGCTGTACAAAGTTTTTCCGGCAGAGACACTACAAGAAGAAACCAAAAAAATAGCAGAAACCCTAGCCGCTTTACCCACCAAAGCACTAGCATTAACCAAACAAGCCCTGAACCAAAGCCTTGTTAGCAATAGCTTTGAAGCACAGTTACAGGTGGAAGATGAGTTACAATTCGTCGCAGCACACACCACCGATTATGCAGAAGGTATACAAGCATTTGTAGAAAAACGTTCGCCAAAATTTACAGGACAATAATGATAACACCGCAGCAAGTAGTAGATAAAATGATGGCCAATGATGCCTTTAGTCAATGGTTAGGCATTGAAGTACTAACCATAGCCGATGGCTACAGTAAAATACAAATGACGGTACGCCCAGAAATGATGAATGGCTTCGGCACTGCCCACGGCGGTATAGCCTTTAGCTTTGCCGATAGTGCGTTTGCCTTTGCATGCAATAGCGATGGTTTTGTAACCGTGGCCTTAGATGTTTCTATTTCATTTCCTAAAGCTATAAAAACCGGCGATGTACTAATAGCAGAAGCAAAAGCCGTAAATAGAACCAATAAAACAGGTTTGTATTTAGTGGAAGTTACCAATACCCAAAGCCAGCTTGTTGCACTATTTAAAGGCACCTGCTATAAAACACCCAAAACGCATTTTTAGGATAAGGTAGTAAGTAATTTAGTAATACGTTCCTGCGTAATAGGCTTAGGCAAAAAAGCTTTCACCTGCGGGTATTGCAAGGCTTTTTCCTCGTCGGCAGGGTCGATAGATGAAGTGATAATAAAAACTTCTACACCATGCCATGCAGGCTCTTGTTTCATGGCTTCTAGCAACTGCCAGCCATTCAAATTGGGCATATTGATATCCAAAAAAATATAACTTGGTAAGGGCAAATTTTGCAACGCCTCCAATGCAAAATTACCGTCTGCAAAAACCTCTACTGGCGAAAAAACAGGAAACTTAGCTAGTACAGTTCTACAAATTAATTGCACAATGGAATCATCATCTACTACATAGGTTAATCGGTTGGTTTGCATTGTGTACGTGTTTGTTTGTTTTTCATTGGCGTGTAAAATAATTAAACTTTACGCTAAAACCTACAACAAAGTTCATAAAACCTGTCTCATCATTGGATTTATAGAATTGCCACCTACTGCCAAACACCAAAAAACCGCCAAGCATAGTCTATATGCCCGTCCCCACGTATTTTTATACTATGTTTTACGAATTCAATGGGTTTAAACCGTCGGTACACCCTACGGCCTTTGTGCATCCACAAGCAGTAGTAACGGGTAATGTAGTTATTGGTGCTCATGTGTACATTGGGCCCGGTGCAGCCATACGAGGCGATTGGGGTGAAATTATGATAGAAGATGGCTGTAATGTGCAGGAAAACTGTACCATACATATGTTTCCTGGTGTTAGGGTCACGTTACATACTGCCGCACATATTGGTCATGGTGCCGTAATACATGGTGCCACCATTGGCCAAAACTGCTTAATAGGTATGAATGCCGTAATTATGGATAATACCCATATTGGCAAGGAAAGTATAGTGGGTGCACTAAGCTTTGTTGCCGCCCAGCAAACCTTTGAACCCAGAAGTTTGATAGTAGGCAACCCTGCCAAAAAAATTAAAGAAGTAAGCGATGAAATGCTAGCTTGGAAAACTACCGGTACAGGCTTATACCAAGCATTACCGGCCCAAATGATGAATACGGCCCATCCCTGTACACCTACTATTTTGCATCACGAACCCGCGGTGCAACCAGGTAATTTTAACCAACTGTACCAGCCTTGGCAAGCCAATAAAAATGCATAACGCCATAACCTTGTACCTTTGCCAATTACTAAAATACTTTGAGCGTGAGCGAGAACACGAATTTTATAGATTACATACGCATATTTGCCAAAAGTGGTCATGGCGGTGCCGGAGCTAAACACTTTATGCGAAATAAGCTTACTGCTAAAGGTGGTCCCGATGGTGGCGACGGTGGCCGTGGTGGACATATTATTTTACGAGGCAATGCCAATTTATGGACGCTTTTACACCTACGCTACTACAAAAATGTAATAGCGGAAAACGGAGAAAGTGGTAGTAAAAACAACTGTACAGGAAGGTTTGGAAAAGATATTATTATAGATGTTCCGTTGGGAACCGTAGCTAAAAATGCCGATACCAACGAAGTAGAGGCAGAGATTCTAGAAAACGGGCAAGAAATTATTTGGCTACCTGGTGGCCGTGGTGGACTGGGCAATAGCAATTTCGCTACACCTACCAACCAAGTACCCGAACATGCACAACCCGGTGAACCCGGACAAGAAGGCTATAAATATTTAGAGCTAAAAGTGTTGGCCGATGTAGGTTTGGTGGGTTTCCCCAATGCAGGCAAAAGCACTTTATTAAGCGTAATAACCGCTGCAAAACCCAAGATAGCTAACTATGCATTTACCACCTTGGTGCCACAACTAGGCATGGTGGAATACCGCGATGGAAAAAGTTTTTGTATTGCCGATTTGCCCGGAATTATTGAAGGTGCAAGCGAGGGCAAAGGTTTAGGTCACCGCTTTTTACGCCATATAGAACGGAACGCTGTACTGCTGTTTCTTATTCCGGCAGATAGTGCCAACCATGCCCAGGAATACCAAATTTTAATAAAAGAGTTGGAAGCTTATAACGCTGAAATGCTTTTAAAAGATAGGTTGATAGCCATTAGCAAAAGCGATATGTTAGATGCGGAGCTGCAAGCGGCCATAGCCGATGAACTTCCTAAAAATATACCGCATATTTTTATTTCTAGTGTTACACTGCAAGGACTAACCACGCTGAAGGATGCTTTGTGGCAAAGCTTACAACCCGATGTACAGGTGTAGTAGCGTCGCAACCTTTAGCACTTGTTGAAACTGCTAATTTATGCAAAACAGATACAAACAAGCTTTACGAGAATTGATATGGCTACTAGCTTTAGTAGCCTTCACCATCCTACTTACTGCGTTGTTTTTTGGAAAGGCATTTTTAAACGGTGAGTTAGATATCCACTTATACGATACGTATTTTGTATTGCCAACATGGCTTATGGTAATACCACTTTTTTTATTGCTCTCATTTGGTACTTATTTCATTAGAGAGAAAAGAAAATCGTTTGGGCGACACTTAAACAATTGGTTGCTTACCTTGGTAGGCATTACACTTATTGTAGTGCTTACTTACCTTACTCAATCGGTATCGCCATTTGTTGTAAACGGCTTCACCATTTATCCGCCCCTATCTGCGTTGAGCACAGCAGATACTATTTCTAATTCAAATATTTCGGCATTTACACAAAGCCCAGCGGTGAAATTTGTTATAGGTTTCTTGATGTTTATTCAATCCACGGTATTGATTCTATTCTCTTATTTTATCTTTCGTTGGGGTACAAATCGATCAGCAAAAAACTGACTATTTTACTAGTCTTTTCACACCAGTATTCGTTCTAACTCAAACCATACAGTTGATATATAGTATAAAATTTGATGCTATCGCTGTGCGTAGAATAATGGGAACGGCCCAGTATTTTTATCACAAAAGTCATTTAGGATACCTTGTTAACAGCTTGCTAATTAACCCAATGCTTACAGTGGGTAGTTTTTAAAGCCCCTAAGTTTGTCCTTATACGATTGCGAACCATTTTACTTGTAAACATAAAAATGTAAAACAATGAAAAAGCAAATGGTTACGTTAGTAGCGCTAGTAAGTATGTTAAGTGTGCAAGCCAATGTGGTGCCCAACACAGCTGAATTAATTAAAACACCACAAACCAGTAACATACGTTTTGTACAAAAAAATGAGTTGGGAAATTACTTTACTGTTACCTTACATAGCAACGCCCCTACACAAGGCAAGTTTAGTATTTACAACCAGAATGGCGAGGTAATTTATACCTGCAATTACCGCAATAACACATTGCAAAAAACCATTTTATTAACAGCCGATGTAGATTTGAACGACACCTTAACGCTACAGTTTGAGGAAGGCAAAAAAAGAATTACACAAGTGTTGGATGCTGTTAAACTAATACCACAAACCCAAGTAATAGTGGGTAATATTTGGGAGGATGAAGAGTAACAAATAGGCTCCAGTACTGTTAAAAAAAGGCTAGCCCATGTACGGGGCTAGCCTTTATTATTAACCTATTATTTGCTATACACGTACAGCCGTACCCGTGGCTACTACCATAAGCATGCTGCCGTGGGAACCTACGGTTTCAAAATCTAAATCTACCCCTATTATAGCATTGGCTCCGCGGCTCATAGCTTTTTGGCTAAGTTCTGCCATGGCAGTTTCCTTGGCCTCTTCTATTACACGTTCATAAGTACCGCTGCGGCCGCCCACAATATCTCGCAAGCCCGCAAAAATATCTTTGAAAAAATTGGCACCAATAATGGTTTGTGCAGTTACTATACCCATGTATTGCTGTACAGGCTGGCCCTCTATGGCATTGGTGGTGGTAATAATCATATTTTTCTATTTTTTAGCAATGTAACATGCCACGCAAACAAAAGCAAGTTAAATTAGTACAATTGGCTAATAAACCTATGTACACGGGTGTTTAGCTATACCACGTGCGGTAAGTGGGCTACAAAATTTATTTACTTTTACCACCACTCAGTTAGTACTTTATGCAAACACTGCTTCAAAAATTACAATTCAAAACTGCCACCAATGTACTGCTATGGCAAGCACCCGAAAATATAGTGCCGCTGCTTGATTGGCCCGCCCACGTGGTGGTGCACTATACGATGCCCGCTGGTGGGGTAGATTTTGTTTTGGCGTTTGTACATACACAGGCCGATGTAGTTTTGGCAGCACAGCAATGGCTTCCTGCATTAGCTTTGGAGAACGATGTTCCACTTTGGTTTTGTTATATAAAAGGCAGCAGTAAAACCTTTACTACCGATATTAATAGAGATAAAGGCTGGGAGCCCTTAACGCCTTTTAACCTAGAGCCGGTAAGGCAAATAGCCGTTAACAACGATTGGAGTGCCCTACGTTTTCGTAGTGTAGCTTTTATAAAAACTATGCAGCGTAGTTTTGCTACCACAGCCCAAGGCATAGCTAAAGTGCAGGCACAAAAAAAGTAGCTTTCGCTACTTAAAATATTTCTTTTACCACATTACGTATCACCTTTGGTTTACCTAGTGTATAGTAATGCAGTACGGGCACACCCGCCGCTTTTAGTTCCTTGCTTTGCTGCACCAGCCATTCTGTGCCCACTATTTCACACTCCTCATCGGTTTTACACTTCATAATGGCGGTAGATAATTCTGTAGGAATATCTACATGAAAAATTCTGGGCAGTACAGATAATTGTTTTTTATTGGTAATAGGTTTTAAACCCGGAATAATAGGCACGTTAATACCCGCTTGTTTACAGGCAGCTACGTATTCAAAAAACTTTTTATTGTCAAAAAACATTTGCGTCATTATAAAATCGGCACCTGCATCTATCTTATCTTTTGTGTATTGTAAATCTATTTCCAAATTGGGTGCTTCAAAATGTTTTTCAGGGTAGCCGGCGGTACCCACACAAAAATTAGTTTTACCACCGTTTTGTATATCGGTATCTATGTAAACACCATTGTTTAGGTTTACCACTTGGCGTTGTAACTCTATAGCGTATTTATGGCCACCTGGTTCTGGCTCAAAACTGGCTTCGTTTTTGGCAGCATCGCCCCTTAGTACCAGTACGTTATCGATGCCTAAAAAATTCAAATCTATCAGGGCATCTTCGGTTTCTCGCATATTAAAACCACCACATATAAAATGCGGTACAGCATCTATTTTGTAATGGTTCATTATAGCGGCACAAATACCCACGGTACCGGGGCGTTTACGCACTTCCACCTTTTCAAAAGTGCTATCTAGCTTCTTTTTAAACATGGTTTCACTACGGTGGTAGGTAACATTTATCCAGCTGGGGTTAAAATCCATCAGCGGGTCTAGATGGTCGTAAATACTTTGTATGGTTTTACCCTTTAATGGCGGTAATATTTCGTAAGATAAAAGGGTGGAGGATGCTTGGGAAATATGTTCCGTAATTTTCATGTTTTGTATTTAAAGCCTAACCTTAGCATTGCAAAATAAAGTATTATTACCTTTGAGCAAATACATTGTAGTGAGCCTAGTAATACATACAGAGCAATTGATTAAACGATACGGCAGCCGTACGGTAGTAAAAAGCGTATCGGTAAATGTAAAGCAAGGCGAAATAGTAGGATTGCTTGGCCCCAATGGTGCCGGTAAAACCACTACTTTTTACATGGTGGTTGGCCTAATTAAGCCTGATGAAGGAGCCGTGTATTTAAACGATGAAAATATTACCCAAATGCCCATGTATAAAAGGGCACAAAACGGTATAGGCTATTTACCACAGGAGGCCAGCGTGTTTAGAAAACTAAGCGTAGAAAACAATATTATGGCTGTGCTGGAAATGACCAAACTTACCAAGGCAGAAAGGCAACATAAGCTGGAACAATTGCTAGATGAGTTTAACCTACACCATGTACGCAAAAACAATGGCGACAGCCTTAGCGGTGGCGAAAGAAGAAGAACTGAAATAGCCCGTGCCCTAGCGGTAGACCCCAAATTTATATTGCTAGATGAGCCTTTTGCTGGTGTAGACCCCATAGCCGTGGAGGATATTCAAACCGTGGTAGCTAAACTTAAATACAAAAACATAGGAATACTTATAACCGATCATAACGTAAATGAAACCTTAAGTATTTGCGATAGGGCTTATTTACTGATTGAAGGCCAAATTTTTCAACACGGCACAGCAGAGGAATTAGCAGGTAACGAACAAGTACGCCGTTTGTATTTAGGAACCAATTTTGAGCTTCGCCGAAAAGATTGGATTATAGATATGGAACGAGAGAATGCCCAAAAAAAACTGATAGAAACCGTTTAATACCTAACTTACTGCCAGAAGAAAGTTTGTAGTTACGCCCCACCCATCATGAAGCTACTAAGCCCTACCATATCAAAACTTTTACGCATACGCCACTCGCAAATAGAGGAGTGGATACAGCACCCCATAGAAGCCCAGCGCCAAGTACTGCAGGATTTGGTTACCCATGGCCAGTACACTGCCTTTGGTAGAAAATATGGCTTTTCATCGCTTTTTACGGTACGTAAGTTTAAGGAGGCAGTGCCTATTCAAACCTACGATGAAATAAAACCCTATATAGAAAAAACCATTGAAGGCGAGGAAAATATGTTGTGGAACACGCCTACTAACTGGTTTGCCAAAAGCAGTGGAACCACTAGCGATAAAAGCAAGTTTATACCCATCACCAAGGAAAGTTTAGAAAACTGCCATTTTCAAGCCGCCAAGGATGTGTTGACCCTTTATTACAATGCACGCCCACAAAGCGATTTACTTACAGGAAAAGGTTTGGTAATAGGTGGCAGCCATCAACTAAGTAGCTTAAACGATGAAGTGCAACTAGGCGATTTAAGTGCCGTACTACTACAAAACGCTCCATTTTATGGTCAGCTCATACGCACGCCCGATTTAGCCATTGCCTTGCTAGATGAGTGGGAGCAAAAAATTGAAAGTTTAGCCCATAGCACCATACCCGAGAATGTAACCAGTATTTCCGGTGTACCCACCTGGACCCTAGTATTAGTAAAACGAATTTTAGATATTACAGGCGCCAAACAGCTAACCGATGTATGGCCCAATTTAGAAGTGTATATACATGGTGGCGTAAGCTTTACCCCGTATAAACAGCAGTTTCAGCAGCTTTTGGGTAGCCAAGTGCAATACCTAGAAATGTACAATGCCAGCGAAGGGTTTTTTGCTGCACAAGATTCGCCGGATGCTAATGGCATGCTTTTGTTTACTAACCACGGCATATTTTATGAATTTATGCCAATGGAAGAAATAGATAAACCCAACCCTACTACCATAGGTTTACAAAAAGTGGAACTGCATAAAAACTATGCCCTAGTAATATCTACCAACGGTGGTTTATGGCGTTACCTAGTAGGCGATACCATACAGTTTACCAGTTTGCAACCCTACCGCATAATAGTAAGCGGACGAACAAAACAGTTTATGAATGCCTTTGGCGAGGAGGTAATGGTAAACAATACAGATGATGCTATTGCCTATGCCGCCGCCGAATGCCAAGTGGTAATAGCCGACTATACAGCCGCTCCCAAATACTTTAGTGAGCAAGGTAAAGGTGGCCACGAATGGATTATAGAATTTGAACAAGCCCCTGCCAACTTAGCCAAGTTTACAGAACTGTTAGATACCAAATTGCAACAACTCAATAGCGATTACGAAGCCAAGCGATACCGAAGTATAGCTTTAGATATACCTACCGTACATGCCGCCCCAGCGGGCACTTTTCATACATGGCTAAGGCAAAAGGGCAAGCTAGGTGGCCAGCACAAAGTGCCCCGACTAAGCAATCACCGCCAATACGTCGAAGAAATTTTGCAGTTGTTGTAAGGTCGGGGGCTCACAGCACAAATTATTTTTTTTGTAGCAAAAGATTTGAATAACAAGCCATCTAAAATATCGGTTTTTCCGCTGATGAAATCTTTGTTTTACAGTGGAGGTGGCATGCTATTTCCATTATATTGTTATAGTGAAACTAACGGACAGCAAACTATAGCAATCAACCCTTCCGCTCCAAAAGAGGGGAATAGAATACCTAATCTAAACACAGAAATAGTAACTGAAATAGCGAAAAAATTAGGACTAAGTTTTGTGCCAGAAAAATTCCCCTCCTCCGGAGGGGTGTCCGTAGGACGGGGTGGTCGCCCTATAGAACAAGCCACCGAAATTCAAGCTGGTAGAAATACCAAAAACTACATGAAATTACCTTACAATCCCAATCTTAAAGAAAGAGCAAAACAGCTGAGGCAAGCAGGTAATTTATCGGAAGTATTGTTTTGGAACCAAGTAAAGAATAAACAGTCAGAGGGTTTGATTTTGACAGCCAAAAGATAGTAGGCAATTAT
Source organism: Bacteroidota bacterium (assembly GCA_004292605.1). Taxonomy (GTDB): domain Bacteria; phylum Bacteroidota; class Bacteroidia; order Chitinophagales; family Chitinophagaceae; genus UBA10646. The sequence continues at coordinate 9,145 of RDXK01000110.1, read as the reverse complement.
ATTGTAGACTGTTATTGTTCGAATTACCACACAGTTTAGGGATTTCCCACAATGGTAAGCCACGCTGCTACCCTTCCTTTTTAGCTTCGGTAACAGCAGTGTATCGGGCGGTATAATCTTTACGCAGGGTGCCCATCCAAACATCCCAATACGTAAAGTACAAACCATAATTGCCCTTGAAATATTGGTGGTGCTGGTTATGACTAACACTGGTATTTAACCACTTACCCACTGGGTGTTTCAGCAGCTTTTTGGGGTAGAGCTCCCATCCTAAATGGCCATACACATTGTACACAATCATAATAAGAAAAAACACCAAAAAATGGTGTACATGCAAGGGTAATAAACAAGCCAATAAAGGTACTATACCCGCCTCCACCAAGGCCTCACTCGGCTGAAATGCAAAGGCCGCCCACGGACTGGGATTGGTGCTTTTATGATGCAATACATGAAATTTTTTAAACAAAGCCGGGTGGTGCATAAGTCGGTGCATCCAATAAAAATAAGTATCGTGTACTATTAACATCACCCCTAAAGCTGCCAAAAAATAAGGCCATCCATAAGCATTACTATCTGCATACATTTGGGTGTAGGGGTGCAGCGGACCTTTTTGCCACAAAAACAAAATGCCTACCACCGCAAATAATACCGAGGTTATGGCGGAATAAGCTAGCTCCCGCCGCACATCGGCACTAGTAGGTAGTTTCTGCTGAATTTTACGGTATAACCAAGCATGCAGTTTCCACTTGTAAAATACTTGCCATGCTACAAAAGCCACTATTGCGTAGCGTAAAAACACCACTGCATAAAATAACCCAAAGGTTTTCAAAAGCTCCATTGCCCTTGTTTTAGTGCCGCAAAAGTACACTAAACGGTGCTGCACTAAGCCATTTTTTAGCTACGCCAAAACCATTATTGTGCAGTACCATCTGGCGTGCCAGGTGGCTTGGGCTGCTTGGTTATTTGCGGCCTATTAGCTGGTGGGCGTGGACCATTTTGTGGTGGTCGGTTCCCTTTTGGTGGCCTGTTTTGAAAAGGCGTACCTGCTGCTTTAGGTGCTCCAGCATCGGGCCTTGGTGCATTGGCATCTCTAGGTGGTGCCTGGCGTGGCGGCCGGTTATCGGGCCGTGCATCGGAGCGGTTATTAGGTCGGTTATTATCGGGTCTATTATTAAAATCTCTGTTATTGCGTTGGTCGCCTCGGCGCCTGTCTTGCTCTTCGCGGCGGCGTTTTTGCTGGTTGCGTTCTAGGCTGCGTAGGCTTATTTGGCCCACCACATCCACAAACTGTGGCTCTATTTCTTTTACCTTACCACCTGCAGTTTCTAAAGCACCTAGTTCGGCGGGTTTTTCGCCATTGCGGTTCATTCGCTGTATGGCTTTTACTCGCTCTATAGTTACTGGGTGTTGTTTGCCAGTACCATCGTGCAGGCTGTACCACAAAAGGTTTCTCAATAAATCCTTCTTTAGCAAATGGGCTGTACCATTGGCCAGTTGCAATACATCGGCATTTTCAGGAAACGCATGAAAAGCTTCCAAATACGTATCAAGTTCAAAGTTTAAGCAGCATTTTAAACGGCCACATTGGCCACTTAATTTGGTTTGGTTAATACTTAAATTTTGGTAACGTGCCGTGGTGGTGTTCACGCTTTTAAAGTCGTGCAGCCAGCTACTACAGCAAAGCTCCCGGCCACAGCTACCAATACCGCCTACTTTAGCAGCATCTTGGCGTATACCTATCTGCCGCATTTCTACCTTTAGTTTAAACTCGCTGGCAAATATTTTAATGAGTTCTCTAAAATCTACCCTATCATCTGCAGTATAAAAAAACGTGGCTTTTTTACCATCCGCCTGAATATCTACCTCGCTTAATTTCATGTTTAAATTAAGCTGGCGTGCAGCGGCACGGCTTCTTGCCAAAGCTTCTTTTTGCTTGCCTTTATTCAGTTTGTATAGTTCTATATCTTTTTCACCAGCCTTGCGTAGTATTTTCTTTATTTCAGGATTGTTTTCCTTAACGCCGGCTTTCTTTAATTGTAGCCTTACTAGCTCGCCACTCAGGCTCACCTCACCTACATCAAAACCGCCTACACCTTCTACGGTAACTAAAGTGCCTTTTTCAAAATACTGACCGGTTTGGTTTCTAAAAAACTCTTTTCTACTGCCTTGGTTAAAACTTACTTCTACCACGGTGCAAGCAGCATCTTGGTATGCTAAAGGAATATTTTGAAGCCAATTGTATACGTTTAAACGGTTACAGCCACCAGTGCTGCAACCTCCATTGCTATTACAGCCACCGGGTTTTCCCGTGCCGCAAGAACCGCCAGAACCACATGAACCACAACCCATTTTGTATATATTTAAAATTGATTGTCAATAGTTTACATCAACAAAATTGGAGTTCTGTTTTTTTTGCTGCCAAGCCATGGTAAGCCAAATATCATGTGTATTTATTGGAGAAAACAAGTGAAGTTAGTGTGTATTGCTATGTTACATTTTACCTATTTCCCACCGCACATGCTAGCTTTTGCTCGCATTTTCCAAACCCCTATTCCGTCAAAAGTAAAATTTTTTCCGTCATAATATACTTTAGCTTAATGCTTACTGCATGAAATAGCAGTTTTGGGTTCGCATTCCGTTCAATATAGTAGGCAGCCTTATCTAATTCGCCTATGGCGGCCTCACATTCCGCCACAGAAATAAAAAGGGCTATTTTTTCTACCAGCTTAGCCTCGGTACCTGTAACTTGTAGTAAAGCAGGGTTAATATGAAAGTACAAACACTGACTAAAAATGTGGTTTACATACTGCAAAAACTGTTTTTGGTTTTCACGGCCTAATTTTGCCTGCACCTCCAGCCACTCCTGCCACTGGGTTTGGCTGCCTTTTACTAGCATGTTCAGCCATGTACGCAGTGCCGGAAGCCACTCACTATCTACCTCACCATTTTTTACGGCACTTACCGCCGTATTAATATTGCCTTGTGCGTAAGCCACTAAATTTTGAGCCGCGGTAGAGGGTATACCAAATTGCTGCTGCAGGGCATCCTGCAATTGAGCAGTTTCTATTTTTGGTACTTGAATTCGCCTACACCTACTTAAAATAGTGTTGAGCACCTTGCTATCATCTTCCGCTACCAGAATAATAATGGTGTTGGGGGTAGGTTCCTCAATGGTTTTAAGCAGTTTATTGCCTTCCTGGTGTAGGTATTCCGCCATCCAAATCAACTGTACTTTATAAAAGCTTTCAAAATTTTTGAGCGATAATCGCCTGATAATTTAGTTGCACTCCTCGGCGGTGATATTTCCTTGCTTGTTTTCTGCTTTAATAAACTGAAGCCATTGGTACACATTGCCATAAGGCTGCTGCTGTACAAAGCTTCTAAACTCCGCCATAAACTGGCTGCTCACTGGTTTTTCGCCCGTTTTACGGGTTATGGTAGGCACGGTAATATGTAAATCGGGATGTAATAACTGACTGGCCCGAGAAAAAGCCGAAGCCGATGCCGGATGCGTAGCAATATCTGCCGGATGAATAAAACTGGGTGTTTCGCTGGCAGCGGGTGCAGGGCCAAACAAATCGTCCACCGCAGCCACGGGTGCAGGAATACTTACCAAATATTGTGCAAAAGCTAGCGCTAGGGGTAGTGCAGCGGTGCCTTCCTTACCTACTAGCAACAGAGCGTGGCTTAGTTTATTATTTTCAACCATGCTCACCAACTGATCTTTCACACTTTGGTTGCAAATAACATTATTCCATAGCATGTGCCAAAGGTAGGCAATACGTACATTTGATGCCGAATACTAAGCAAATAGTTCATGCAGCAGTTGGCCCGTTTTTATAGGTATTTTTTTTACTGTATGGTTTGCCTATTGGGTGCTACTACAGCCCTTGCTGGCGATACCATTTACCTAGCCAAAAGCCAATGGAATGGTATACAATTACAATTAACTTATAAAGTGCAAAGTGCCAACGAGATAGTGGGCAGCGAACTAAAACTACACAACCAATTCACCATTATAAATGGGCCCGACTGGAACCAAACTAGAACCACCATAGATGGCCAAAAATTTATACAAGCACAAATACAGTACACGGTGGAGCCCTTATTTGCTGGCTCGCTAAAACTACCACAACTACAAGTGAACCACACCCACGGTATGCTGGTAAGTACTATGCAGCTGCAGAGCTATAAAAATGCCAAGTTGCCACTGCTGCCACAACTGCCCGGCGTGGCCGCCTGTGGTACATTGCCTTGCTTACAAAAATTATTATATATACAAACCGTTTTTAAACCCAAAACCTACTACACTGGCGAGCAAATACCCGTAACCTATTGGCTACATACCCAAGTAGCTTGTACACAAGTAAATACTCGTTTATTGGGTGCTGCCGATGTAAGTTTACAAACCGCTACTACCGACACTGCCGAGCAGTATTACCAACAGAATGGAACCGTTTGGAAAAAAATTTTACTAGCAAGTTATTGCGTAATGCCCAATGCCAAAGGCAACTTTACACTTCCTACTTTAGAAGCCGTATTTAGTATACAAACTACAGCGGGTAAACAAAATGTACCGGTACAGTCAAACGCCCCCGTAGCCCTTATAAAACCCTTACCTAGCTTACCTACTACCGATACACTACAATATGCCATAGGCGAATTTTATGCTGCCGCAAAACCACAAGCTAGCCTACAGCAAAATATAGGACAGTACAGTGTAAGCCTGCAAACCACCGCCCAGTTTACCGTGGAAAATATACGTATCCCGATAGTACCGGGCATACAATGGCAGAAGGATAAATTTAGTTTTGAAGCAGGCAAATTAGTGCTGCCGTTTTTAGTGGAAACAAAGCCTGTACCCGATAGTTTACCTGGCATACGTTTACACTATTTTAATACCGTAAATAGTACTTATAGCGAGCTGCAACTACCGGCTGCAAAAATAATTATTCAGCAAGATGTAGCGGTGCAAACCAGCCTTGTTACTAGTACCAATAAGCCCTTTCAATTTATTTTATTACTTCTGGTTTTAACCGCCGTAATAGTGGTAATAGGCATAGTTACACAAAAGGGTAAAAAAGTAAAACCCACTACTACTCCTGCACCTATACAGCGGCAAGCGTATACACCCACAGCACCTACGCCATTACCAGCACTAGAGCTTCCCGCTGCGGTACAAACGGATGCCTATGCAAGAGATGTATGGCAGCAAGTAAGGCGAGTAACAAAAAACAAACCACCCCATATTACCGAACAAGATTGGGAGCAATGGCAGCAGCTAGTAACACAAATAAATACCATGCGTTTTGCACCGCCAAGTACCGAAATACCTACTATAGATTGGTGGCTGCAGTTAGCTTCCTTATATAAACAAATCAACCAGCAATAAACTATTCAGCGTACTTATACCCTAGCCCACGTACACTATGAAAATGTAGCGGATTCTTGGAATCTACCTCAAAATATTTTCTAAAATTCAGGATGAAGTTATCAATGGTACGGGTAGTAGGGTACACATTATACCCCCACACTATTTGTAGAATTTTTTCACGGGTTACTACTTCGTTTTTGTTTTCAAAAAGTAGCTTTAGTAGCATGGCTTCTTTTTTACTCAACTCTATCTTTTCTCCCCTAAAATTGGTAGCTGTAAGGGCTTTAAAATCTACCGAGTTTTGTCCAAATTCAAACAAATCACCCACCGTATCTTTTTCCAGTAATCGTTTGTTTTTGGTAATCAATTTATCTACGCGTAGCAATAATTCTTCGAGGTTAAAAGGCTTGGTTAAATAATCGTCGGCGCCTTTTTTGAGCCCCAAAACCCTATCCGAACCAGCATTTTTTGCACTTAAAATTAAGATGGGCAATTCCGTATTGCTAACACGTATGGTTTGTGTTACGCCAATACCATCTAGCTCCGGCAGCATAATATCGAGCACCACTAAATCAAAAGCCTCCTGCTGAAACGCCTTTACCGCTTCCGTACCATCAAAAGCGCTGGTTACGGCGTAGCCCTCTAATTCTAAATTAAGTTTGAGGGTACTGTGTAAATGCTCCTCATCTTCCACCAATAAAATATTGCCTTTATACTGCATAGCCGGGTAATGTGGCGGTAAAAATACACCCTTGTGGCTGGTTATTTTGTACGGTAAGCTGTCCGTGATGATTTTCTACAATCTTTTTACATAAGTACAGTCCTAACCCCGTTCCTTTGGCTGCACGGGTACCTTCATTTCCTATTCTGTAAAACTTTTCAAATACTTTTTTCTTCTCGCTATCTGGAATTCCGGGGCCATTATCGGCTACTAGCAATTGTACTTTTTGGCCACCCGCCGCCTCTACGGTAACATGTACTGAGCCATTTTTTTCACCGTATTTTATGGCGTTTTGTAATAAATTATTTACCAGCATCTGTAGCTGTAAATGCTCGCCCTGCACTTGAAAATCGGCCGCTGTGTGTATACTAAATTGGTATTTTGGAAAACGCAATTCTACCTCCTGCACACATTGCACCACCAACTGTGTAAAAGATAGTTGCTGAAAATTTTTGAGCGGATTATCGCCATCTAACTGACTGGCCAAGAGAATATTATTACAAAGGCTATTAAGCCTATCCGTTTCATGAATAGATTGCTGTAGCAGGGTTTGCGTACTTTCTGTAGGCAGGTTTCGCTTTTGCAGGGTTTCTAAATTTAGCTTAGTTACGGCTATGGGTGTTTTTAGTTCATGCGTGACCGCCATCATAAAATTTTGCTGTTGTAACTGTAATTTTATTTGCTTACGGGCGGCACGGTACACCAGCCAAGCACCTACTACTATTAACACAAAAAAAGTAACCCCTTCCCCTACATATTGGGCTGTTTTTCGCTCCCGAATATTGGATATGGTGGCCAGTTTTTCCAAGTAAGCAGGATCATCTTTATTTAATTCGGCAAGCCGCATATTAAACATTTGATGGTTTTGTGTTTCCAGCGAAATAAACCACCACACCAAGGCTGCCACTATATAAGTAAGCAAAAACCAATAGGAGATGGTGATAAGGGAGTACCTACTTTTGGACGTGGCCATTATTCAGCTTTTTCTATTCGTATGCCTGCCTGTAAAATATGCTGCAAAGGGTTTTCTCGCATGGCGTGGTTGAGGGCAAACTGGTGAGTGCCTTTGGCTAAACGCACTGGGTAACGAGAAATTTTTATTCTATGGTCGTAAATATCATCTACGCCTTTTGCTAACCAGCCTTGTGCATTATCTGCCAACTGTAATTCTAGCAGCTGTGGCGTAGGTTTACCACCGGGTGCTTGAGCTACTACATTTACCCAAATATTGTTATAGCGGTAGGCATCGGTATGCCTTACCACCACAGATATATTGTATAGTACCGTAGTATCTTCTACATCAATTGCAAAACGGGCTGTATCGGTATCTTTCCATTGCTGCTGAGCAAAGAACTTAGTTTTTTCATACAAATGAATTTTTTGGCAGCTTGCTAAACCAAGCACCAACGCAAGCATGTAAAAAAATATACGGTTTACCGCCATTTTATAAAACGTTTAAAATTTGTTCTTTTGCTTTCTCTAATTCATCCTTCATTTCTACTACCAATTTTTGAATATCGGCATCGTACGCCTTGCTGCCGGTAGTATTAATTTCACGCCCTATTTCTTGCAAAATAAAACTCAGCTTTTTACCTTTTGAAACCTCCTTACTAGCTAGTACTTCTCTAAAATATTGTAGGTGAGTGGTAAGGCGTTGTTGCTCCTCGCTAATATCCATTTTTTCTATATAAAATATCAGCTCTTGTTCTAGGCGGTTGGTATCGTAGTTTTCGCTACCTAACTGTGTTTCTAAAATCTTCTTAAATCCATCTCGTAATTTCTCTTTACGCAGTAGGGCAAGGGGCACTATTTTATGGTGGTTGGTTTCTATGCTAGCTATACGCCCTAATAAATCGGTTTCAATACCGCCACCTTCTTTTTTTCGGTGTATAAACAGTGTATCTAAAGCTTGCTGTAGCACCTGCTGTAGTTGGTGCCACTCTTCATCGGTCATTACATCAGTAGCTTGGCCCACCACATCGGGCATTTTTAAAGTGGCGGCTATTATACCTTCTAAACCTATACCCATTTTTTCGCTAATGGGTTTTAATTGATCTACATAGGCTTGTATTAACTCCTGGTTAATGGCTATGGGTTTGGCAGCGTTTTGTTTTAAGTAAATAGAACATTCTGCACTACCTCTTTCAAGTTTTTGAGTGATGGTGTTACGTACTTCTATTTCAAACGGCTTTACATAATTGGGCAAAGCCAACCGAATATCCATTTGTTTTCCGTTCAAACTTTTTACATCTACCATCCATTGTTTATCGCCAATGGTTTTTTCCGCCCTACCAAAACCCGTCATTGAATACAGCATATCTATATTATTGGTGCAAAGGTATTGGTTTAAGTTGCTCAATATTTTTTAGAAAATGTGTACAGAACTATTTTATACTTTATCTTCAAAGCCCTTATAAACATTGCTTGCTATGGCATTAACGAAGCCAAAACTGTCTTTTAGCCAAATTATAAATATGAATGTGGGTTTTTTCGGCATTCAATATAGTTTTGGATTACAACAAAGTGCGGTAAACCCCATTTACGATTTTTTAGGCGCCAGTCCAGATGAAATTCCGTTACTAAACCTTGCAGGGCCCGTTACCGGGCTTATTATTCAGCCCATTATTGGGGCCATGAGCGATAAAACTTGGCACCCACGCTGGGGCCGCCGTAAGCCCTATTTTTTTATAGGTGCTTTGTTTTGTAGCCTATGCCTTTTTCTTTACCCATTTAGTAGCAATTTATGGATGGCCGTGGGGCTTTTGTGGGTGTTAGATGCGGCTAACAATACCGCTATGGAACCTTATAGAGCTTTTATAGCCGATAAGCTACCTGCAAGCCAGCATGCAACGGGTTTTTTAAGTCAAAGTTTTTTCACCGGGCTCGGTATTACTTTGGCAAATATCAGCTTGTTTATTTTTCAAAAATATATTACCGGTAAGCATGGCGCCATTCCGTATTGGGTGTTTGGCTCGTTTTTTTTGGGGAGTGTTTGTAGCATAGCATCCGTAAGTTGGAGTTTATACACCACACCAGAAATTCCACCTACG
>RDXK01000109.1 GCA_004292605.1 Bacteroidota bacterium | reverse complement strand
CGGTAGTTTACACGGTATGCAGCCGCTAACTTCAAGCTGTTGTTAAAGGTATAGGTAAGTGTAGCGTCGCCCACTATCCTATCTCTCCAGCTTTCTACGGTATTGTATACTTGGTTATCGAATGGGTTTATCCAGTAGTTTCCTTTCCAAAAGTTAGGGCCTGGCGCCGAACCATCTGGCAAATTACCGTGGTTCCAGCTAGCCAATGTGTTATTCGGACCAACACGTAAGCCTTGTAACTCACGTAATTTTTTTACATCCAAATCTCTATGGAACCATGCATTGAACGCACCTGTGGTTTGGTTACCGTAGGTATCATCAAAATCGCCAAATATTTTTTCACGAGAGTAGGTAACATTTACACCTAACTCTAATTTTTTAAGAATTTTTACACTGCTTTGGGTAGATACAGTATGCTTATTCTGCATAGTATTAGGCATCAAACCTTTTCTATCTACATACGTGTAAGAAACACGGTAGGAAGCATTCTTAAATTTCTGACCTAAACTAACGTTGTTATTGATAGTTAAACCAGTATTGAAGAAGTCTTTAATATTATTAGGTTGTGGGTTATAAGGCTGAGCTTTGTAGCTGTATTGGTGGCCACCATACCAAGCATACCAAGGTATGAACGGCTGACCATCCATTTTAGGTCCCCAACTTTCATCATCTTCATATCCACTAAAACGTACACCGTTTAGGGCTTGCCACTCGGCGGGGTGAATAGCAGGGTTAAAAGCAAACGTTCTCCACTGTGGGTCACGTGTTCTACCACTACCATATATATTTTGGTAACGCTGCGTATAGGCAATTTGCTCCGCTGTAGTAGTATGGTTAAAATCTACCGCCAACTTCGCTGTTTTTGCTTTTTTAGTGGTAATAATTACAACACCACCCTCCGCACGCTGACCGTATAGTGCAGTAGCGTTCGGGCCTTTCAATACGTTTACGTTTTCTACATCATCCATGTTGATATCCGATGCATTGGCCATGATTGTACCATCTACTACGTAAATGGCAAATGTTTCACGTAGGGCACCAGCACCACGCAAACGAATTTGACCAACATCGCCCAATTTAGCACCAGACTGACCCAAGGTTTGCAAACCTGCAATTTTACCTGTAAGAGCAGTAGTTAAATCGGTTTCTCTAGCCTGAGTTAAACGCTCAGAACTAACTTGCTGTGTAGCGTAAGGAGTAGATTTTACACTACGCTTAATACCTAACGCCGAAACTACCACACCACCCAATTCGCTATTGGTACGGGTAACGCCTACATTGTAAACACTTTGCGAAGCATCAATTTTAACTTCTTTTGGGCTTATGCCTAGAGCGCTGATTTGTAAAACAGCACCATTTTTAACTTCAATTTTGAAATTTCCGTTAGCATCGGCCGATGTGCCTTTTCCGTCTTTCACTTTAATAGTAGCATAGCCTACCGGTTCCCCTTTGTCATCCGTTACTTGCCCGGTAACTACCCTGTTTTGGCTAAAGGCCAGTGTACTCGAAAGCAGCAGCACAACAAAAAAAACTAAAATTTTTCTCATGTGGTCTTGGTTTATGAATAATCTTTAATGCGTAAATATAGTCAATCGTTGGTAAATAGTTAAAGTTTTTTAAACGTTTAGTTAAATATTTCGGTGTATGGTTTCACAAAAAACCAATGAAACCACGGGAGTTGCTCATTTTCAATGGATTTTAAACATCGGTTGGATTGGTATGCCTAAGTTGGTAATTTTGCCACATGCAAATGTTAGATGGCAAGTTGGCCTCCGCCGCCGTAAAAAAGCAATTACAAGAAAAAGTTTTAGCACATATTTCCCAAGGAAAAAGGGCCCCACACCTAGCCGCTATTTTAGTGGGTAGCAATGGCGCCAGCGAAACCTATGTAGCCAGCAAAGTAAAAAACTGCGAAGAAATTGGCTTTGAAAGCACGTTAATACGCCTCGATGAAAAGGTAACGGAAGTTGAATTACTGGCTCACATTGAACAATTGAACAACAATGAAGGCATAGACGGCATTTTGGTACAGCTGCCACTACCCAAGCATATAAAAGAACAAGCGGTGATAGAAGCCATACACCCGAGTAAGGATGTGGATGGTTTTCACCCCATCAATGCCGGCAAACTAATGCAAGGAATGGATTGCTTTATTCCGGCCACCCCTTATGGCGTGGTATTGTTACTACAACACTACGGCATTGAAACCAAGGGTAAACACGCGGTAGTTCTGGGCAGAAGTAATATTGTGGGCCGCCCCATGAGTATTTTGTTAAGTAATGCTAGCGCTACCGGAAACTGTACGGTAACGCTTTGCCACCGCAATACCGAAAACCTTGCTAGCATTACACAACAAGCCGATATTTTAGTTGCTGCCATTGGTATACCAGAATTTGTAACGGCCGATATGGTGAAACCAGATGCGGTAATCATAGATGTAGGAATTACTCGAGTAGTGGATACCACTAAAAAAAGTGGATTCGCCATAAAGGGCGATGTAAAGTTTAACGAAGTAGCCCCCAAAGCAAGCTTTATTACACCCGTACCAGGTGGTGTGGGATTAATGACCATTGCTGGCCTACTTACCAATACACTAAAGGCCTACGAACAAAATTCAGTAACCGTTGGATAGTTTAGCAATACATACACAAAACGGTGAATTGCTGCCTGTAATGGAGCATTTTTATACCCTGCAGGGTGAAGGGAACTACACGGGCCGGGCAGCGTATTTTATAAGGCTAGCTGGCTGCGATGTAGGCTGCGTTTGGTGCGATGTAAAAGACAGCTGGGATGCTACCAAGCACCCCGTACTACCCATACAGGTTTTGGTAGAAGCGGTAGTAGCCTCTGGTGCACCGCTAGCGGTAATTACGGGCGGCGAACCATTGCTACACCAACTATTACCCCTTACGCAAGCTTTACAAGCCAAGGGAATAGCTACCAATATTGAAACATCGGGTTCATCGCCCCTCAGCGGCGTTTGGAATTGGATTTGTTTATCGCCTAAAAAATTCAAAGAACCATTACCAGAAGTAATAGCGGCAGCCCACGAGTTAAAAATAATTGTGTTTAATAAAAGCGATTTTGACTGGGCCGAAAAATATGCCCAACAGGTAAACGGCCAGTGCAAATTATATCTACAGGTGGAGTGGAGTAAGCGGGTACAATTAAGCGATGCAATTACCGAATACATAAAAAAACACCCACAATGGCAGCTAAGCATGCAAGTGCACAAATACTTAAATATTCCATAAGGAATTTGCCCATGGGTGGCTAAGCCAAAATTTATTCGATATTCATGCAATGAAATATTGGGTCCTTATTTTTACGGCATGTTTTACACAGCTACAAGCAACTGCACAAAAAGCAAAAGCCGATAGTACTACCGTTTTATATGCAACGGCGTTAACCACGGTGGATGAGGGCAATTTTCCGCTGGCGGAACAGATGCTAAAAAAAATAATTTCTTTTGATAGCACCTATGTAGAACCCTACATAACCTTAGGCGGTGTATTAGCTGAGCAAAAAAAATATAAAGAGGCGGTAACCTATATGCAAAAAGGGTTTGCGTTAGATACGGTGAATTTTAGCTTCTTCCTTCTACCCTATTCTATTAACCTTGCTGGAGCAGGAAATTTTGCAGAAGCACTGGTTCAGATTAATAAATTTTTGTTGCAACCCAACCTGAGCGAGAAAAGTAAACAAAGTGCTCTTTACAGGAAAAGTTGTTACGAATTTGCCCTACAATGGCAACAAGAGTATGCACTAAATAAAATAGAATTTTTACCCAAAAATTTGGGTGATGGCATCAATAGCAGCTACGCCGAATATTACCCAAGCAGCACCATAACCGATAGTATTTTTGTATTTACCCGGAGAGCATTTGGTAGAGAAGATTTTTATGAAAGCACCCTACAAAAAGGTGGAAAATATAGCCAAGCAAATTTAATTAACGGAAGTATTAATGAGTTACCAAGCAAAGGAGCCATCAATATTTCGCAGGATGGTGAGTGGCTTGCTTTTGCCGCCAACTACCCTAACGGATTTGGTAATTATGATATATATATATCCTATTATACACCTACAGGCTGGAGCGAACCCATAAACTTAGGTGCTAATATAAATTCGGAGGCGTGGGAAAGCAGTCCTGCCATTAGTCCGGATAAACAAAAACTATTTTTTAGTAGCGACAGAAAAGGCGGAAAAGGCGGTAAGGATATTTACGTAAGTACCAGAAATAAAAAGGGCTTTTGGCAGCCCGCCGTAAATTTAGGAGAGCTCGTAAACTCCCACGGCGATGAGCTTGCACCCTTTATGCACGCCGATGGCATACACTTATATTTTAGTAGCAATGGCTTACCTGGATATGGCAATATGGATCTTTTTGTAACCAAGCAAGATAGCGCTGGTAATTGGCTTAAACCCGTGAATGCAGGTTACCCAATTAATACCATCGACCATGAAGGAAGCTTATTTATTGCCGCTAATGCCGAAGATGCTTTTTACGCTGCCGATGGTATAGATTCCAGAGGAAGTTTAGATATTTATACATTCAAAATTCCACCACATTTTGCACCTTTGCGTACCGTGTATATACAAGGCACTGTAATAGATAGCAGTACCCGTAAAGGCATTCCCGCTACAGTTTTTATTTACAAAAAAAACAATGCTTCGCCTGTAGGCGAAGTACAGACGGATGAGCAAGGAAAATATTTAATAACCATGCCAGCCAATGCCGACTATACACTAACCGTACAACGAAAAGGATATTGGTATTACGAACAAAATACCCAGGCACTAACTACTACGGTAGAAAAAACCATTGCTCTTAAACCTTTGAATAGCACTAAGGAAATCATTTTGCACAATTTACAATTTGCCCAAAACGATTCTGTTCCTTTGTTACAAAGTACTGCTACGCTACAAACGCTATTGCAGTTTATGCAAAACAATCCCGAGATAGCTATACGTATTACCGGGCATACTGATGCAGCAGGAAAATCGGCCTTTAACACCCAACTTTCCAAAGCAAGAGCTAAGTATGTGGCCAATTATTTATTTACCAATGGTATACCTGCAAAGCGATTACAATATGTAGGTTTGGGTAGTACCCGTCCGTTAGCCGATAATACCACTGAAGCCGGCCGAGCAAAAAACCGCCGAACAGAGGTGGAAATAATTCCGATGAGGTAACGCTAAATTATTTAGCAATTTGTATATTTGCTGGTATGACGGCGCAAGACGACTTATTATACACCATAGCCCTAACCCATGTAAAACTGATAGGTGCAGTGCAGGCAAAAACACTGGTACAATCCTTTGGTAGTGCTAAGCAAGTATTTACAGCCAAAACAAGAGAGCTGAGCCACGTACCCGGCATTGGTGCAGCCCGTGCAGAAGCCATCAAACAATTTGAAAACTTCTCACATATTGAAACCAAAATTAAGTTCCTAGAAACCCACGGCATACAAGCCATTTATTTTACCGACGATGGGTATCCCAAACGCCTGTTGCATTGTTATGATGCCCCACTACTATTGTACTACAAAGGAAAAACTGATTTAAATAACCAAAAAGTAGTGAGCATTATAGGTACTAGAAATAGTACAGAATATGGCAAACAAATAACGCAGCAGCTAGTAGAAGTGTTGGCACAGCACCAAGTACTTATTGCCTCAGGTTTAGCTTATGGTATAGATGTAGCGGCACATAAAGCAGCACTTCAATACAATACTCCTACCGTGGGTGTATTGGCACACGGACTCGACAGTATGTACCCAGCAGCCCATAAAACCATCGCCAAGCAAATGGTGGAAAATGGCGGTTTACTTACCGAATATTCGCCGGGGGTAATAGCAGAACACTACAATTTTCCACAACGTAATAGAATTGTGGCGGGCATGGCCGATGCTACTATAGTGGTGGAAACAGCTTTACGCGGCGGCAGTATGATTACCGCAGAAATAGCCAATAATTATAATAAAGATGTATTTGCGTTTCCAGGTAAAACCACCGATGCGAAAAGCCAAGGATGCAACCTACTTATTAAGAAAAACAAAGCCATTTTAGTAACCGAACCCAATGATATATTGGAGCAAATGGGCTGGGTAAACAAGCCAGTACGTAAAAAAATAACTAGAGAATTGTTCCCAGAATTGACACCGGAGGAATCCTTAATTCTGCAAGCATTACAGCAAAAAAATACCCTTCATATCGATGAATTGTACGCTCAAACGGGCCTGCATAGTAGCACCGTGGCCAATGCTATTTTAAATATGGAACTCAACAATATTATACAAGCACTACCCGGTAAGATGTACCAAGTACTAGATGTTTAAAAAACTTTCATTTTGCAATACCGCCCAAGGCATTAATTTTGCACATGGCAATCAAAAAAACCACACTTACCGCCCCGGCATCTCACAGCCGTATTTGGACAGAAGGTTTAACCTTCGACGATGTACTTTTAGTTCCTGCTTACAGCGAAGTACTACCAAGAGAAGTAGATATTAGCACACAACTTACCAAGAATATTCGCTTGTACGTTCCCATGCTATCTGCCGCTATGGATACTGTAACGGAAGCTAATTTGGCTATATCCCTAGCAAGGCAAGGCGGCCTAGGCATACTACATAAAAATATGAGTATTGAACGCCAAGCCGATCAAGTAAGAAAAGTAAAGCGAAGTGAAAGTGGTATGATTGTAGACCCCATTACACTAATGCCGGAAAACACCATTGGCGATGCGTTACGGCTGATGAAGGAAAATAAAATTGGTGGAATACCTGTGATAGATGCCAATAAAAAACTAGTAGGTATTTTAACGAATAGAGATTTGCGTTTTGAAACCGATAAACGTAAAAAAGTAAAAGAGGTAATGACTTCTGGCAACCTAATTATTGCCCCAGAAGGAACGGATTTAAAAAAGGCCGAAAAAATTCTTCGTCAGCATAAAATTGAAAAGCTGCCTGTAGTAAACAAACAAGGTGTATTAACTGGCCTAATTACATATAGAGATATTTTACAAATTATCAACTACCCCACCGCCGTGAAGGACCGTATGGGCAGGCTTTTAGTAGGTGCTGCTTTAGGTATTACCAAAGATTTGATGGACCGTGCCAAAGCCCTACAAACGGTAGGTGTAGATGTGGTGAGTTTAGATAGTGCACATGGCCACACCAAAGGCGTAATTGATGCCCTAAAAACACTAAAGAAAAACTTTAAAGGATTAGAAGTAATAGCGGGTAACGTGGGTACTGCTGAAGGCGCTAAAGCATTAAGCGATGCTGGTGCCGATGCCGTGAAAGTAGGTATTGGCCCGGGCAGTATTTGTACCACTCGTATTGTGGCGGGTGCAGGTGTACCACAGCTTACCGCCATTATGGAAGCAAGTGCGGCCGTAAAAGCAAAAGGCACACCCATTATTGCCGATGGCGGTATACGCTACACGGGTGATATGGTAAAAGCTTTGGCAGCTGGTGCCAATGTTGTAATGATGGGTAGTGTTTTTGCTGGTGTGGAAGAAAGCCCCGGCGAAACCATTATTTACGAAGGCCGTAAGTTTAAAGAATACCGTGGCATGGGTAGCATTGGTGCCATGCAGCAAGGTAGCAGCGACAGGTATTTTCAAGATGTGGAAGATGATGTAAAAAAATTAGTCCCAGAAGGTATTGAAGGCAGGGTAGCCTACAAGGGTACACTGGCCGAAGTAACATCGCAATATGTAGGTGGCTTAAGGGCTGGTATGGGTTATTGCGGTGCCAAAAACTTGGCAGAATTACAACAGGCCACTTTTGTAAAAATTACCAACGCAGGTATGAGAGAAAGCCATGCCCACGATGTGGAAATTACCAAAGAATCGCCCAATTATAGTCGTAAATAAAAACCCATCCAAGGGCATGATTGAGTTAAATAATATCAGCAAGTCGTTTGGCAGTAAACAAGTTTTAAAAAACATTACTGCCACTATGGAAACCGGCAAATGCAATTTAATTATTGGCGCCAGTGGAAGTGGTAAAAGTGTGATGACCAAGATAATGGTGGGCTTGTTTGCACCCGATACTGGTGATATTTTGTACAACGGCGAAAGTATGCTAACGATGGATGAAACGGAACGCAAACATCTTCGCCAACAAATAGGCATGCTTTTTCAAGGAAGTGCATTGTTTGATAGTATGACCGTAGAACAAAACGTACTTTTTCCGTTAGATATGTTTAGCAAGCTTACGCAAAAGCAAAAAAAGGAGAGAGTAAACGATATTTTGGCCAAGGTAAATTTAACCGAAGCCGCCAAAAAATACCCCGCTGAAATTAGCGGTGGTATGAAGAAAAGAGTGGGTATAGCTAGGGCTATAGTGCTGAACCCAAAATATCTTTTTTGCGATGAACCAAATAGTGGATTAGACCCACAAACTAGCTTGGTGATAGACAAATTGATTGCCAGCCTAACAGCGGAGTTTAACACTACTACCATAGTGGTTACCCACGATATGAATAGCGTAATGGAAATTGGCCATCATATTATGTATTTTCATCAAGGAGAAAAAGAGTGGGAAGGCAGTAAGGATGATATTATTTTCAGTGATAATAAACTATTGAACGATTTTATTTTTGCATCGGAATTTTTACAGGATGCTAAACAAATGCGGCAAATTGAATCGAGGAATCAATAGGAGAAATTAAACCTGCTTTTTGCAGTTTATTTAACCGCTATTTTAATATTGTTAAGCATTTTTGGTTTAGATTTAGGATATGAAACAGCCGCGAAAATATCGTCTTGATTTTGTGATTGATAAATTGACAAATTCAATTCAAAACACCATTTCAGGCGATAGTTTTCAAACTGAAATCTCTGCCTTTACTACCGCAGACCTTAAGCAAACAACGAAGAAAAATGGTTGGAATTTTAATTGGAAACAAGAACTCTCAAACTCTTATAGAGAGGTTTACAAATTAACGATTGTTAATAATCCATCTATTATTCAAGGGTTAATTAGCTTAACGGTAAAAAGTGACCATGTTTACCTTGAGCTCATAGAGAGTGCTCCATTTAATTTGGGTAAAAATAAACTGTACGAAGGTGTTGCGGGTAACTTAGTAGCTTTTGCCTGTAAGGTTTCCTTCCAACGTGGTTTTGATGGCTTTTGTTCTTTTACCGCAAAAACAAAGTTGATTCATCATTACGAAAAATCGTTGGGGGCATATCATTTTGGAAATCATCTAATGATTTTAGATACCAAATCGGCAGCTGCATTAGTAGATAAATATTTTAAAACCAGTTAATTATGGGACATATAAAAGAACCACATGGCGTTGACTTTATCATCCAGAGTCGTACTTTAACCAAAGCAGAGGAACAAGCCATTAGTGAGTACATAAAGAATTACAAACTCAAGAAACCTAGAGTAAAAAATGAAAAAAGAGCTCCCAAAAATAGCCTTAAACCAGCTTAGAAATACAAGTTATTTCTTGTAGAAATAGTACCGGTGACAAACTATAGGCGAACGCAAAGCCAATAGCATTCAGCAGAAAAAACCTCGTTGGAAATCGGCGATTTAGCAGCGCCTAAAACGTTAGGGTAACTAAGCAGTCTCCAATTGGTTTACACCAAACTCTACTACCATTACTTGGCCTAAAGTTTCTAATGCTACCATTACCCTACGGCTATTAAGAGCTTTTATTACCTTGCCCTGTTGGTTCATAAACACTCCTTTCACCACCCTAATTTGTGTGTCCTTTTCAAAGCTTTCTTTGGATACTACGGTAATAGTAGCATTATCTGATTCAATAAAGCGTTTGATGGTATCTATTTCTTCCGATCTTATAATAGCCGGCTTACCTAAATAGTACACAAAGTTTAAAATACCAGGCACTTTGCGTACTTCTGTACGCTGCGGTGTGGTTACATGTACAAATAAGTAGCCTTTAAATAACGGTTCTGCTATTTTCTTTTTTCTATCGCTCCATTTACGCTCGGTTACTTGCATGGGGCACCAACATTCCAACCCAGCTTCTTGCAAAACGGTTTGTAATTTTTTCTCCCATCTTGGTTTGGTGTATACGGCTAACCACTGTTTCTGCTGCTTACTCTCGGCGTTGTTCACTGCTTCTTCCATAGCACTACTTCTAGCAAATTTTACTGCAATAATAACTACTTACTTACTACACTTTGTGCAGTGGGCTTTAATTGCGAAACAATATTGGCAGTTTGAGCAATATAGATATCCGATTTCAAATTTTTCAACCATTGCTGGTAGCGTTCTCCCTTGTTTTTATCAGGATTTTCAAAGTACTTTTTATTGTCTACGGTAGGTGGATTGATCGACATTTCGTTGGCCAATTTCAATAGCTTTTCGTTTTCTTTTGAAATGCCACGTATTTCCTGTTGCTCTTTTTTATAACCTTCTAGCTGTAAGCTATACGGAGCACTCATTCTATCGCTTAACCATTTTGCGTTCTTTTTAATAGCACTAAAATTTGTCTGCTGTGTTACATCTGCATTTGCACTACTTATTACTTGGGCTACATTGTAATTGTCGGCTTTTACAATACTGGCTGGTGAAACTTTATCCCATGGCAAAGCAGTAGGCTGATCTTTCTCTCTAATTTTGAAAAACTCATATACATCGGGCAAAACCACATCGGCTTCCACACCTTTCAACTGTGTAGAACCTCCGTTCACTCGGTAAAACTTTTCAAAAGTTAGTTTCACGGCACCCATTTCGCTGCGACCAAAAAAGTCGATTTGCTTACCCAACGGAATATTTTTTTGTACCGTTCCTTTACCGTAAGTGCTGGTACTACCCACTACTATTCCTCGGCCATAATCCTGAATAGCGGCTGCAAAAATTTCTGAGGCAGATGCACTTAGTTCATTCACCATTACCGCCAATGGACCGTCGTACAAAACACCAGGATCGGTATCGTTTAAAATGGTTGGTTTGCTATCCTTATCTTTTACTTGTACTATGGGGCCGCCTTTAATAAATAGGCCTACCATGTTTACTACTTCATACAAACTTCCGCCGCCATTGCTACGCAAATCCATGATTACGCCATCTACCTTTTCGCTTTTTAGCTTCATTAATTCACCGGCTACATCTACCGCACAGCGGGCACCATTTTGCTCCTCAAAATTGGCATAAAACTCTGGCAAATAAATATACCCAATGCGTTTACCATCGGGGCGGTCGATGATGGCACTTCTTGCATAGGTTTCATCCTGAACTATTTCCTCTCTAATTATTTTCACCACCTTTATGCTACCATCAGGCTTTTTTACGGTCAGCCTTACCTCGGTGCCTTTATTTCCACGAATTAATTTTACCGCATCATCTACGCCAAAACCTGTAATATCTACCGGTTCCTTATCGCCTTGGGCTACTTTGATAATTACATCATTGGCACCCAATTCACCACTTTTCCAAGCAGGACTTCCCGGCATTACGCTTGCCAATTTTATTACGCCATCATCCTCCCGTAGTTGAGCACCAATACCAAAAAAACGGCCACTCATTTGCTCATCAAAACTTCTTTTTTCTATGGGGGCAAAGTACTCCGTATGCGGATCCATCAGCTCTGTAATAGTGTTTACAAACAGGCTAAACTGCTCATTATCTTCCAAACGCTTTTTGCTTCGTTCAAAACTTCTATCCAACGCTTTTACTACTTTTTGCCGAGCATCGGCTTCTAATTCTGCATCGGTTTTAAACGCAATGCTATCTATCAATATTTTTTTACCTGTACTATCTACCGTTTTTCCACCCAAACTTTTTTGGTAGGCTTGTGCTTTCTCACGCTGTTCCTGCATATCGGCATACCGCTCTAGCACCATAAATTTCAAGCGTTTACGCCAGCGTTCGCTGCGTTCCTTTTCTCCGCCTGAAAAAGCTAAACTGTCTGTATCTAGCAATACTGACTCCGCCACCGTAAAATCGAAAGGTTTGGCTAAGATGTTTTTGTACAGTTGTTTTACTTCCTCTACCCTTTTGGCATAAAGCTTACCTACGGCGGTATAAAATTGTATAGGGGAACCCTTCATTTCATTATCGATAGTGGTTTCAAACTTGCGGAGGGCTCTAATGTCCGACGCCAATAAAATGTTTTTATCACCATCCAAAACATCTAAATATTTGGCAAATACTTGCTTCGAGAAATTATCGTCGATGGTTTTTGGGCTAAAATGCTTTTGCTCCAGCAAACTAGTAACAGTTTGTAGCAAAACTTGCTGTTTGGCGGTTAAACTTCCATCACTATCGCTACCTCTGCTTTGGGTGGCGAAAAAAATACCCACACAAACCAATACTACTAATACCGGCCAAACACGTTTATTTGTCATTATTTCCACTATTTTGGTAAACATTGTTCCAAATGTAGGTATAAAAACAAGTTGCTACTTACCGCTGATAAAGTAGTTATGGCAATTGTGGAAATTCTAACATTTGCGGTTTGAAACTTTTGTTTGGAGAATGTTTTGTATTCATTTATTTTTGCACTCCGTTTGAAAATATGGAGATCATAGCTCAGCTGGTTAGAGCGTCGGTTTGTGGCACCGAAGGTCGTGGGTTCGAGCCCCATTGTTCTCCCTCTTAAAACCTTACAACTAGTTTGTAAGGTTTTTTTATGGTTACAAGCATCAAACAATTATGAAAACTACTTTACTGCTATTACCTGTAATTTCTGCATTTATTGGCTGGTTTACTAACTGGGTAGCCATAAAAATGTTGTTCCACCCACAAAAACCCGTAAAATTTTTAGGTATTACGGTGCAAGGTGTTTTTCCAAAAAACCAAGCCAAATTTGCCCAAAATCTTGGGCGTATGGTAAGTAATGAACTTCTTTCCTTCGCCGATATTGAAGCAAAAATTACCAACCCTGCCAATTTGCAAAAGGTAATGCCGCTAGTAGAAACCCATATTGACGACTTTTTACGTAAAAAACTAGCGGAATCTATGCCAGTTATCAGCATGTTTATTGGCGATAAAACCATCGAACAGCTTAAAATGGTGTTTATGGCAGAATTGCAAACCTTGTTTCCGCAATTACTAGGTAATTACATGCAACAATTACAAACCGACCTTGACCTTGAAAAAATAGTAACCGAAAAAGTGGCTGCCTTTTCCACCCAAAAACTGGAAGCCTTGCTTGTACAAATAATAGCCAAGGAATTTCGCTTCATTGAAATTTTAGGAGGCATACTAGGATTCATAATTGGTGTGTTTCAGATTTTGTTAACATTAATTGCCTAGTAAAAATTTAACAGTACCGAATAAACCTGCACCAAGTACGAACCTTTTCTTGCTTTGCAGTGTACTACACAAAAAGTTCCCGATTTCGAAACATAATTGCATTTTATGAAATATTGGTTTGCAGGTTTTTTAACAGTTCTTGTACTTACTACACAAGCCCAGTTTCCGGGCGGCGGCAGGCCAAGTGGAGCAAATGCCCAAAACATGAACGTAGGGCATTTTTATGGTAAAATAGTAGATGCTAAAACGAACAAAGCCATTGATGGTGTTACCGTTCAGCTATTAGCCAACAGGTTTGATACCGTGGCGAAAAAAATGAAGGAAATTATTGCCGCTACACAAGTAACCCAATCGAACGGCGATTTTAGCTTTGAACAATTGGCCGTTTTTGGAAAATACAAACTTCGTATTACAGCCGTTGGTTATAAAGAAACCGTACAGCCCCTAAGTTTTGATATTAAAATGGGTGGCGGTGCCCCAAGCGGCGGCATGAGCCAAATGCTAAGCATGGTAGATAAGGATTTAGGAAATATTAAAGTGGAAGCGGAAGAAGGCAATTTGGGCAATGTAACCGTTACCAGTACTGCTAAGCAACTATTTGAAATGGGTGTAGACCGTAAAATTTTTAATGTAGACAAAAACATTGTGGCTACAGGCCAAACCGCTACCGAAGTGATGCGACAAATACCGGGCATAAATGTGGATATAGATGGTAATGTAAGTTTACGAAATGCTACGCCTACCCTTTTTGTAGATGGCCGCCCTACTACACTTACGCTAGACCAAATTCCTGCAGATATTATAGAAAAAGTAGAACTAATTACCAACCCATCGGCCAAGTTTGATGCTAGTGGCGGTAATGCAGGTATCATGAACATAGTTTTGAAAAAGAACAAAAAAGTAGGCTACAATGGTGGTTTGCGTGCAGGTAGCGATTCCCGAGGCAGAATAAACCTAGGTGGTGATTTAAACCTACGCCAAAACAAGTTCAACTTTTTCTCTAGCTTTTTATTCAACCAAAGAAAATCTATTAACACGTTTACCAATAACCGAAACCTATTTACTACACCCAGCAGCAATGTGGGTGCCAATGGTAAAGGAATTACCGATGGTTATTTTGGATTTATCCGTGGTGGGTTCGACTATTTTGTAGACAATAGAAACACCATAACGGTAAATGCTAACTACAATCGTGGCCAGTTCAACGGCGATTCTCGCCAAGTAATTGATTCTTTTATCGGCAACAACTTATTGAGCTACAGCAATAACAATTCCATCTCTACCAACAATTTTGAAAACCTTGGTACACAGCTGAGTTATAAGCACAATTTTGCCAAAAATGGCCATAATATTTCGGCCGACTTTAACTACAACTCTGCCAAAAGCAATGGTGTTAGCGACTTAAATATTGCCACGTTTCAGCCCAATAATAACCCCAAAGGTTTACCGTTTATTCAAAGAAACAACACCGTGGGTAGTAACAAATTCTACACCTTTCAGGCCGATTATGAAAACCCACTTACAGAAACTACCAAGTTTGAAGCAGGTGCAAGAGCCGCCATACGCGACTTTAGAAATAATTTAGACCAATCCTTATTTAACCATGCTTTGGGCGAATATGTAATTATACCTAGAGCATCGAATAAATACAAATACATTGATGCGGTATATGCAGCCTACGGAACGTATAGCTTTAAACGCAAAAATTGGAGTTATCAGCTAGGCTTGCGTGCGGAAAGTAGCGACTATACAGGTACCTTGATTGGTGGTGCTAGTGGCGGCGGCGATACAAGTTTTAGCATTCGATACCCTTTAAGTTTGTTCCCTAGTGCATTTATTACCTACCGCTTGAGCGACAAACAGGATATTCAAATCAATTACAGTCGCCGTGTAAACCGTCCTAACTTTTTCCAATTAATTCCATTCCCGGATTTATCGGACCCTCAAAATATTAGCATAGGTAACGTAGCATTACGCCCAGAGTTTACCAATAGTTTTGAGGTAAACTATAATAATACCTATAAAAAAGGCGCCAACCTTTTAATATCCGGTTATTTTAAGTACAGCACCGATTTAATTACCCGTTTCCAATTCAAAGGTGTAAGCCCCATAAACACGGATAGTGTGGTGTATTTCACGTTTCAAAATGCTAGCTATAGTTTAAATTATGGTTTAGAACTTACCAACCGTTTTCCGGTAACCAAAAACTGGGATATGACGGGTAATTTGAATATTTATAACAGCGTAATTAACGGTAGCAATATACAAGCAGGCCTTACTAACCAGCAAGTAAGTTGGTTCTTTAAATGGAACAACAATATTAAATTGAAGAAGAATTATAGCATACAATTGAGTGGCGATTACCAAGCCCGTACCGTATTACCTCCAGGTGGCGGTGGTGGTGGCGGCCGCTTTGGTGGTGGCGGCGGTGGAATGTTTGGCGGTGGTGGTGTACAAGCCACGGCACAAGGTTTCATAAAACCAAGGTATAGCTTTGATTTGGCACTACGTAAGGATTGGACCTGGAAAGGCGGCAACAGTGCATCACTTACCCTTAGTATGAACGATATTTTTAGAACACAGCTGTTCGAAACATTTTCTGAGGCAGTGTTTTTTAACCAAATCAACTCTCGCCGTAGAGATCCTCAATTGGCACGTATCAACTTCAGTTACCGTTTTGGTAAGTTTGACGCCAATTTATTCAAACGCAAAAACACCAAGGCCGAAGGTGGTGGTTTTGATGCCGGTGGTATGATGGGCCAATAAAATATTAACCTTGTTATAAAGCCTTTTGCTACACAGCAAAGGGCTTTTTTATTTTATATAGCTAAAATGCTAAAGCTGTTGCAAAACCTTTGGCTAAACACTACATTTGTTGTTACTAGCATTAGTAGTATAAATTATGACAAAGAGCGTTCGTATATTTTGGAAGCTGTTTTTGTACGGCATAGTAGGTGTGCTATTGTTTTTAGTGGCGGCCAATTTTGGTTTACTAGGTAAAATGCCCAGTATAGCGGAGTTAGAAAATCCGTCGGCTAGTTTGGCCAGTCAGGTTTATGCAGATGATGGAACCTTGATGGGTAAATATTATTTACAAGATAGAGTAAATGTGAATTATAAAGATATTAGTCAGCACGTAATTCATGCCCTAGTAGCTACAGAAGATGAACGATTTTATGATCATGCTGGGGTGGATGGTAAAGCCCTTGCCCGTGCCTTTGTTTTTTTAGGAAGCGAAGGTGGTGCTAGTACCATTACAATGCAAACCGCCAAAAACTTGTTTACCGAAAACTGGGGTACGAAAAACATTTTACTACGTAGTATTCAAAAAGTAAAAGAATGTATCATAGCCATTAAGCTGGAGAAAAATTTTACGAAGGAAGAAATCATAACACTTTACTTAAATACTGCTGCCTTTGGCGATAATGTGTATGGTATACGAAATGCTGCTAAAACCTTTTTTCAAAAGGAGCCTGACCGCCTAAACATTGAGGAAGCTGCCGTAATTATAGGCATGCTAAAAGGTGCTACTTTATATAACCCAAGACGAAACCCAAAGTTAGCTCTTGATAGAAGGAACACGGTATTGGATCAAATGGTGCGTAACAGCTTTTTACCCGAAGCTGAGGCCGATAAATTAAAAGCAGTACCCATACAGCTGAACTACAAAAAGCTAGATGAAACTACCGGCCTTGGCCCCTATTTTAGAATGGTTTTAGGGGAGGAAATGAAACGTTGGTGCAAGGAACACAAAAACCCCAACACTGGTGAAAACTATGATTTATATAGGGATGGTTTAAAAATTTATACCACCATCAACCCACGCATGCAATTGTATGCCGAGGAAGCTGTGGGTAAGCATATGGCCTACATGCAAACCTTGCTAAACCAGCAAAGCGATATAAAAACTGGCAGCGTTTGGAAAGGATTTGAAAGTATACTAACTACCGCTATGAAAGCTAGTGAACGCTGGAAAAATGGCTTAAAAGATGGTATCAACGAAAAAGACTTGAAAGCTAGTTTTTTGCAACCTGTACCCATGAAAATTTTTGCTTGGAATAAGGATAGAAGTACAGATACTGTAATGACGCCGATGGATAGCATAAAATACCATAGGCAAATGCTGCAAGCGGGCTTTTTGGCTATGGACCCGGTAACTGGTGAAGTAAAAGCTTGGGTGGGTGGTATAGATTTTAAGAACTTTAAGTACGATCACGTAAACCTTAACACCAAGCGCCAAGTAGGTAGTACCATAAAACCCCTGCTGTATAGTTTGGCTATAGAAGATGCTGGTTTTACACCCAATACACCAGTGGTAGATGTGCAGCAAACCTTTGGCACACTTGGCCAAGTACCCGCTACTACTACCAGCTGTAGCGGTGCTACCATGCCCATGGCACAAGCCCTAGCACAAAGTAGAAACTGTGCCACCGCTTATATATTAAAACAAATTGGCGATGGTAACCAAGGTGCTAAACGTTTTGTAGATTTTTTACAAAAATGTAGTGTGCAAACTAAGGTAGAGCCCTACCCAAGTATAAGTTTAGGTAGTTGCGAAATAAGCCTGCAGGAAATGGTACAAGCATATTCTATGTTTCCTGGGCGAGGTTTTAACGTGAAGCCTATGTACATTTCTAGAATAGAAGATAGAAACGGAAATGTGCTGGAAAATTATAGGCCACAGCGTGCCGAAGTAATTAATGAAGTTACTGCTTACAGCATTGTAAGTATGATGCAAGGTGTAATGCAGTTTGGTACCGGACGCCGTATTTGGAGCTATGATGTTACGGGTGAAGTAGCCGGAAAAACTGGAACTACCAATAGCAATAGCGATGCATGGTTTATAGGCTATACGCCCCAACTTATTGGTGGCGTGTGGACGGGCTGCGACGACAGATTTATACGTTTTAAAAGTACCAATTTAGGGCAAGGTAGTAGCGTGGCATTGCCCATTTGGGCCTATTTCTACGCTAAAACCAGTAGAGATAAAAATTTACCTTACGATACCAAGAGTGTATTTATGAAGCCCGAGGTAATGCAGAACGATATAAACTATGATTGGATGAATAGTAACCCCATACCCATGGGTGCGGAAGGCGACGATATAGGCAATGGCACTGCGGAAGATTTTGGTGATATCATTCCAGAAAAAGCCCCAGAAATTGCCCCGGAAAGTGAATTTGTAGTACCAGAAACAAGTACCGAGAAAAAGCCGGTAATCCCGCCAACCAATAATAATTTACCTGCCAAACCAGCCGAACAGCCCAAAACACAAAACCCGGCACCGAAAGCCGTACTACCCAAAAAACCAGGCACCTAGGCATGCCGCAGCAGGATTATTATAGCGTACTAAATATTTCGCCGTATGCCGATGCTACTGCGGTAAAAAAAGCTTTTCGAAAGTTGGCATTTGCCCATCATCCTGATACGGCAGATACCGACCAACTAAATGATTTTCTACTGATTCAGGAGGCGTATGAAACCTTGATAGAACCTGAGAAAAGAAGGGCATACGATGAACGCTTTTTTTTAGAGAAGCAAGGCTACTATATTCCTAAAGCTACCATCACTTTACAGCATTTGCTAGAAAAACAATATGCTTTGCTGATGCAATTACAAACAAGCGATACCAGCCGATTAGATGTAGATGTTTGGCTGAATAAACAACTGGAACTGCTTTCGCCGGTTTATATGTATTTGCTTACCACTGCCACAACTGCACAATTACAACAGTACTACCGCTCCGCCATTACACTTACACAGCCCCTACCAAGTAGCCATACACAGCAGTTAGTAAACCACTGGCAAACGGTGGCAAGTGCACAAGACTGGCTACCACAATTGCAAACAATAGTAGCAAATAAAAAGAAGCGAGAAAAACTGCAAGCATTATTGCCGTGGGCAGCTGCTGTAGCCAGTATTTTGCTATGCTTGGCTATATTTTTATTGAATAGAAAAGCGGCGTAACAGCATAAACTTACCCCAACGTACCGGGTTCTATTTTTGGCCTTAACCGTTGCTTACTTTTATTAAAAATCATAACCCCGTTTTCTTGGCCACTACGCAGTTGTTTCTGCCTTTCTACTGGCAGGGCAATGGTTTCCGAACAGGCGGTACTACAGCAGCCTTGGTACTGCGTAGCACAGTTACTACACTGAATGAATAATAAATGACAGCCGTCGTTTTTACAATTGGTATGCGTATCGCAAGCAGCTCCACACTGATGGCATTTGGCAATTACATGTTCTGTAATACGTTCGCCTAGCCTATTATCGAATACAAAATTTTTACCTATAAACTTGCTTTCTTGGCCAATGGCTTTTACTTGCTGTGCATAATTGATAATGCCACCTTCCAGATGAAAAACATTTTTGAAGCCTTTGTGTAACATGTAAGCACTTGCCTTTTCGCAGCGTATACCGCCGGTGCAATACATTACAATATTCTTATCTTCATTACCCTTCATCATCTCTACAGCCATGGGTAGTTGTTCCCTAAATGTATCGCTAGGTATTTCCAAGGCGTTTTCAAAATGCCCTACTTCGTACTCATAGTGGTTCCGCATATCTATTACCACTACATCGCCACCTTGTATTAAATCATTCATTTCTTGGGCGTTTACATACTTGCCCTTTTGCTGCATGGAGAAGGATTCATCGGTAATACCATCTGCCACAATTTTATCTCGAACCTTTATTTTAAGTACCCAAAAACTCTTGCCATCATCGTCTACCGCAATGTTTAGTCGTAAACCCTGTAAAGCACCGTCCGCAGCATACAAGGCTTGTTTAAAGGCTTCAAAAAAATATTCGGGTACACTTACTTGTGCATTGATGCCTTCGTGGGCAACATAAATTCGTCCGAAAACTTGAAATCGAGAAAATTGTTTGTACAAAAAATCTCTAAAAAAAGCCGGATTCTCAATAACGAAATATTGGTAAAAACTTACCGTAGTACGTTTAAACGTTTCTTGTAATAAACGCTGTTTTAGCTCCTGGTTGGAAACCCGATTGTGCAGTAGTGCCATATGTATACAATTTGCGATATACCTATAGTGGGTATATTTCTTATTAAAAAGAATCTAGTTACAGGCTAGACCATTTTGCCCGGCAAATATATACAATACCGTGTAGTAGTAGGTTAGTCTTCCCTACTACCACTAAACACGCCACTAAAGCTAAAGCGGAAGGCAGCATCGGAAGTTCCATTGCTTCTAAACCCACGAACAAAATCGATCCGCATAATTTTAAATATATTTTCCAAACCAATAAATGCTTCCACATATTGCTGCTGTGAGCCTGTGGTAATAGCATTGGCACCCGTAACTACAAACCAATTTAGCTTTCTAAATCCGGGAATTTTATTGGTAATTAAACCGTTCAAATGATACTCTACGTGGGCAAATGCATTGAACTTGTTGGCATTGCTAAATTCATAATACCTACCCATTTGAAAGCTTTGTAAAAATGGCTGAGCAAAACTTAGTTGGTTACCAAAGTAATGCAAATAATCCGGCGTAAATACTTTGTTCGCACTCAAGAAACCAGCGATGCCTGTACGGTAACTTAGCTTACCACCTATACGCATATTCAAATCGTCTTCTATGGTAAAACGGTAGCGAGTATAATCTACATTACTACCCAAAACATTGGGAACGCCTTGTTTTAACGTGGCCGTCAGCGTAGGGTATTTACTACTTGTCATCACCTTTCTATCGGGGTATTGTACATACTTGGCGCCCGGCTGCCACTGTATACCCATAGCCAAGCTTAAAGCCTTATGTGCTGCAAATGGAGCCGACTGAATTTCTTCAGGGAAATTGGGGCCGTATTTTTCGTTCTCCTTATTGTTCCAAGAATAATCTGTGGTGTTATTTACGCTATTTCTATCTTGAAAATCAATATTTCCAAACCAGCTTAATCCATCGCCCAAACCTTTTTGGAAACTAAATTTTGCATACCAAGCTTGGTACAACTTCATAAAATTATCTCTAAAATAAAGGCTGGTAATAGTATTATCTCTTGGCGTTATGGGCTGTGCATTGTTAAACTGAAATAACCGTCTACCACCGGCAATACTTATAAAATTGAAATACTTTTTTCCAAACGTATAGGTATTGGTGCTATAGGCATGCCAAGTTCGGTTACTAAAGCCATATTGTACCTGCGGGCTAATGGTTAATCTGCGGCGGCTAACATCATCAAATCGCTTAGTAATAGTTGGGTTAAATCGCAAACTCAAACCTTCCACCACGTTAAAGGTGGTCATGTCTAGCAAACTTGGTGTACTGAACGATAGCTTTTTGCTTCGGTAGTAAAATTCTTGTCCGCCAGCAAATAGCCCCAATACATTTATTTTATTATTTTTTTTATCTAAGGAGTCTAAATACTTTGGCTGCTTCCGCAATTGCTCCAAACTGTCCTTTTTTTGGTAGTCAACTATTTCATCTTTTTGTAATGGTATGGGGCGAATTTTATCCCAATACTCCATGGGTTTTTTATTGGACGAATCTTGGAAAGTGAGTACTGTATTGTCAAAGAATTTCTTTCCAAAACTGGGGTTAAACTCAAACTTATCATACACCTGTACAAAACTTCCGTAGGCGTCAAAACCTAGCAATTTGGTGGCTGGATAAACTACCTGCTGCTGTATAACCCAAGTGTTATTAATGTGGGCATATTGCTGTTCTATTTTTAGTGTATCTAACAGCTGCATTTGATTTTCTTTCAGTAGCAAAAGCTCCGTACTGTATAGCCTCCACTCCTTTTCTATGATATTTATGTAGCCTGAAAATAACGGTTCGTAACTGCGTTTGGGTATTACTTGAATACGACTAATTTCATACCCATTATCGTAAAAAGTACCGCGGAATTTGAATTTATAAAAACTCAATGCGTTATCGCTAATCGGCGAAATAAAACCACGTGGATTTAAACTTTCTCCAATCATTAAATTATTCCTGTACATATTAATTACCCTTGGCTCACTAAAGCCAAAACCGTTGCTAGAACCGCTTACTTTAGTAGACAAAACATTTACTTTAGCATCCGCACCATTTTTAAAATATTCAGCCAGGGTTTCGGATAGAAAAATGATTTTCTTTTTGCTGGTATCACCATCTTCAAAATCTACTTTTTGGCCAAAAACCCGCTTGGGAAAACTGCGTAAACGCATAATTCCCTTTATATATACTTGGGTTTTAAAACTTTGGTATTCCTCCTCGTGTTGCTTACGTTTTTTTATGGCGTTGCGTATAATTTCATAGGCTGGGTCCTCACCAGTATTTTTTACCACTACGCTACTAAGGGTATATTCCTGCAAGGGTAATTGAAAAGCTATTTTTTGGGCTTCCTTGGTTACTGTAACTTCCTGCTCCACTGTTTTGTAGCCGACGTGTTGAGCCACTAAAGTGTACTTACCTACCTCCAAATTCAAGGTAAAAAAACCTTGCACATTGGTACTAGTGCCTATGCCTTTGCCTTTTACAAGTATGCTACTAAAACTAAGGGGCACGCCCTTATCGTCTGTTACAATACCAGAAACGGATTGTGCCAATAAACTTGTTTGAAAGGCCAATAGTGCTGTAAACAGGTACAGATAACGCATGTGTTCGTATTTTATGCAAAATTATATGTACTGCACCATCCGGCCTTGCCGCCCGTAAATGAAAGCTACCGCAGGTAATTAGTTTTTCAAGGCTCGGGCAAAATAGCCTGTTAGTGCTCCCAAGCCGCCCACTAGGCCGCCTACAACTGCCGTTACAACAAATAAATAACTATATGCGGGCAATTTTAGCAGCGAAGCAATTTTGGTAGATAACAGGTGGTTATTGCCAGCATCCATATATAAAGCCACCGCTAACCAAAGCAAGGCAATACCTAAAAAGCCCGTAGCAAAAGCCTTCCATGCATTTTGTGGTAGTAAAGCCGCCACTAACCCTGCAGCAAGGGCTATGCTGTACCAAGGTAAAAACAAACCCATAGCAAAAGCTACTAAGGCAGTTACAGCAGTAGTGATTACAAATTTCATATTAAGCTTTTTTAAAGTGAATTTTACCTATAAATTTCTTGCCGTTTTCAAACTCAGCTTTGGCGGTAATGGTTACTGGGTGGTACTTACCGGCGGTCCAATCGCTCAAAAACGTATCGTAGTATTTACTGCCCACATTACCACTTTGCCCACCCGGATACACCGCAAAGCCTTGTACTTTTTCACCCACTTCTATTACCATACGCCAGCTAGGACCATGACCGCCTTTGTAGGCATTTAAAGCACTCCATGTACCACTACTATACCAGTTTTGGTAGGAAAATGCAGGTATTTTTAATAAGTGGTTTACACTGCTGTTCTTAAACCAACCCCACTGGAGCTTTTCGTTGGCTTTCGCCTTTTCCCATACGGGCACATTTTTTAGGAAAGCGGTGGTTACTAACTGACTTAACAATTCCTTTTGTGGGGTATTAATATCATCTATAAACATATAGCTAGTATCCTTACGCAAGGCTTCCATTAGGGTGGTTCTATCTACCCGTGCTAATACCTTATCGGCCGGCATTTCATCGGCGTACACCAATGTTTTTAAGGTGTCAAACCAAGCTATCATGATGCTAGGACCTATTTTCTCGGCATCGGCTTTGTAATCCCATTTTTCTAATTCTCCAATAAATGCCGTAGCACCTGCTGGCAAAGCATCTCGCTGCACATGCTGCAAAAGAACAGGTGTTATCCACTCCCCAAAAGCATCGTAGCTATCAAATTGTAAATCCATCATATCCTTTACCGTAATCCCTTGCATAGCGGCTAACTTTTTATTCAATGTGTAGCCACGCTCTAAGGCAAAATTACCGCCAAGGTAGTAGGGGTAGGTTTTGGTGTTATAAGGGTATTGGTTTGCACTAGCTACAAAACCACGTTCAGGGTTGTGCATCAGCACATTCAAGCTATCTTCCGCGTAGCCTTGCCAATCGTAAGATTCATCTGTTCCTTGCATCAGAAAATCGCCTTGACCTATCCATTTAGCAGGAAACTTTCCTTGCTGTTTAATGGCTATATCACCGCTATTGCAAGCAAAAACCATGTTCTGTCCAGGACATTTGAATGTGCTAATAGCATCCGTATAATCGTTGATATTTTTAGCATGGTTTAATTTGTAGAATGTGCGTAATTCATTACTTCCCTCATGTGCACTCCACCGCACGGCCCAGTATTTACCCGTATTTAATTTATCAGGAAAACTAGGCTCGTACATAACAGGACCAAAAACGGTCATGGGAATTTTTTGAACCACTTGTGTGCCTTCCTTCACTTTGATAATCTCTTCCCTAAAACTTGTTTTTTGCCAAGCACTATCGTACCAATATTCCTGTAGAGTGGAATCTTTAAATTGAATTTCAAAATAGTCTCTCACATCTCTCATGGCATTGGTAAAACCAAATGCAGCATGGGTATTAAAACCTATAATGATATTGGGCGAACCCGGGAAACTAGCCCCATAACTCTGGAAATTGGGCGTGCTAATTTGCATTTCAAACCACAATGCGGGTAGGTTTAAACTCAAATGCGGGTCGCTTGCTAAAATGGCCTTGCCATTGGCTGTTTTGCTTGGTGCCACCGCCCAGTTATTGCTACCGTTGGTAGGTTCAGGTGTGGGAATGGAATCTGCCTTGGCTGTACTTTGCTTAAAATTAAAGTAAGTAGTATCCGCATCAGCAGGAACTTTCAGAGCCAGACCAGCCTTGGCAAACACCGTTTCGTTGGGTACTATAGCGTTCAGCGAATCGTGACCGTATGGATACAGTGCAGCAAATTGTTCCTTTGTAAAAGCCATTTTGGAAGCCGTACGCTCAAAATCTTGTTCATAGCCTGCCAAATCAAAACTCATGTACTTTAAAAACAAGGCGGTTTTCAAATTCGTCCACGGCTCGGGAGCATAGTCTAATAATTTATATTCTACGGGCCAGTCGGCCTTTTTTAAATTCTTTACAAAATAGTTTACGCCAGCGGTGTAAGCATCCATACTGGTTTTAAGGGCAGTATCTTTTTCCATTTCTGCCAATGAATTCTCGGCACCGTACACCATCCCTAATCGACGGAAAAATTTATCAACGTTTAGGAAATTGGTGCCATTGGCTTCTGCACCCATTATTTCACTCAAACGGCCACCGGCAGCATGGGTTTGAAATTCCATTTGCCATAAACGAAATTTAGCATGTAAATATCCTTGTACAAAAAATACATCCTTTTCGTTTTGGGCGTATACATGTGGCACCAAACGTTCATCTAAATACACATCTACATCGCCTTCTAAATCGGCTGCCTGTAAATCAGCCGAAAAATTTTCATTGCCATTTTCCGCATTTTGCCAAAAGCCCTCTTGTGGCGACAGAAAGTATCCTAACCGAGGTGTTTTACCCGTTCCCAGGGGTAGCCTTGTGTGTAGTACTATTATTAATGCAGAACAACTAACCAAGGCAAATATCAATCGTATCCATTTCATACATGCAAGCTTAATGGTTTAAAAATAAGCGATTTAGGGTTTCATAAGTGGTAGCAATGCGTCTACTAGTGCTTTTACTTCGGTATCGGTATTAAAACTGTGTAAAATAATTCGAATTCTTTCCGTGTTTCGGGGCACTGTGGGGTAACGAATGGGTTTTACTAAAAAGCCTTGTGCCTGCAATGTTTCCGCTGCCGAATTTAATTTCTCTGCTTCAAAAAATACTGCTTGAATTGCGGTGGTGCTTTTGGCTAAGGCAGCATATTGGCCAAGCCCATCTTGAAACAATTGAATAGAACCAGCTAATTGCCTTCTTTCCTTAGTTAAGGAAGGCAACAATTGATAAGCGGCAGCAATTACCTCTACGGCGTGCAGCGGTAAGGCCGTGGTATAAATAAAACTCCGAGCAAAATTTACCAAATATCTAATTAATCGTTCGCTGCCCAGCACAGCTGCACCGTGGCAGCCTAATGCTTTTCCGTAGGTATAAATACGGGCAAAAATTTGGTTTTGAACTCGCAGGTGTTGACATAAACCTTCGCCGGCTTGCCCTATTACACCTATACTATGGGCTTCATCTACTAAAATATGTGCCCCAAACTGCTGGCCGATAGCTACAATTTTTTCTAATGGAGCGGTATCACCATCCATACTAAAAACCGCCTCAGTAACTATAAAAATAGTTGCTGCTTTTTGCGTGGTTTCTGTTTGCAATAATGTTTCAAGATGTTCGCAGTTATTATGTTCAAAACTTATGCATTGGGCAAAACTTAAACGCAATCCATCGCGTATACTAGCGTGGCAAAGGGCATCGTAAAAAACTACGTCACCCCGCTGTGGAACACAACTTAATAAACCAATATTAGCATCGTATCCGCTGTTGAATAATAAGCCCGCCTCGGCGGCATGAAACGTAGCAATATCCGCTTCTACAGCCTGTGTTCTAGCACGGTTGCCCGCCAATAATCTCGACCCTCCGCTGCCATATTCCGATGCAGGAATTTGAAGCAATTTTTGCGTAGCAATGCCTAAATAATCATTACTAAAAAAATCAACTCCCGGCTTCTCAGGTGCTAGAGTACGCAAAGCATTCTCCGACACCCTTTGAAGTATTTTTTTCTCTAAAAAATCATCGTTATACATTTACCAAAACTAATTTTTTGTATGCAGGAAACCGCCAATAATTTACTAGCCGACGAGGTTAGCATACATACCAAAAATATATTGGGTTTAAAACTCCCCACCGATCCACGCTGGGTAGATTTAACCACTTGGCATTTGGAAGAAATTTTAACCGATCATGCCTATTGTGAGCAAAAGGCTGCTATGACCTGTATTTCGCTTATTCAGCGGTACAGCGATTTTCCTGAATTGGTAGATGAATTAGCACCGATAGTTACCGAGGAATGGGGGCATTTTAGATTGGTATTGGCCGAACTTAAAAAACGTGGTTTGAAGTTGGGTTTACAGCGTAAGGATAAATATGTAAACAAACTAAGAGCTTTTCAGCAAAAAGGTGGCAGCCGTGAAGGCCGTTTTATAGATGAATTGCTAACGATGGCTTTGGTAGAGGCTCGCAGCTGCGAACGATTTAAACGCCTGAGCGAAGGATTAGCCGATATAGGTATGCGAAAATTTTACCGACTGTTTATGGAAAGCGAAGCGGGGCACTACACCACATTTATTACCCTAGCAGAAACTTTTTTTGATAAGCAACGGGTACGAAACCGCTGGCAGGAATGGCTAGCCCACGAAATAGATATTATGGAAACCATAGATGTAAGGGGCGACAGAATACATTAAATTAAAATTACTACATGAGCTATTTTGAAATAGAAGGCGGAGCAGCCTTAGCAGGTACCATTACCCCGCAAGGGGCTAAAAACGAAGCCCTACAAATTTTGTGTGTAGTACTACTAACCGAACAACCAGTAACTATACACAATGTTCCAAATATTATAGATGTGGTTTTGTTGATAGATTTGCTGCGAGTACTGGGCGTAAAAGTAACAGAGCACCATAAAAACAGCTATACTTTTGAGGCGAATAATGTAGATATCAACGCCATTTACTCACCCGAGTTTTTTACAAAGAGTGGAAAAATCCGTGGAAGTGTAATGCTGGTGGGGCCATTACTGGCACGATTTCAAAAAGCATTTTTACCCAAACCTGGCGGCGATAAAATTGGCCGTAGAAGATTAGATACGCACCTACTTGGCTTTGAAAAACTAGGTGCCACATTTATTTATAACGAAGCAGAACAAGGCATTCACCTTAGCACAAAGGGGCTAAAAGGTAGTTACATAATGCTAGATGAACCTAGCGTTACAGGTACAGCAAACCTAGTGATGGCGGCCGTTTTAGCTGAAGGAACTACCACCCTGTACAACGCCGCTTGCGAACCATATTTGCAGCAGTTATGTACCATGCTAAATAGTATGGGTGCACAAATAACAGGTATTGGCAGTAACTTATTAACCATAAAAGGGGTGGCTGAACTTACCGGCACTAGCCATACCATACTGCCAGATATGATTGAGATTGGTAGCTTTATTGGTTTAGCAGCCATGACCCAAAGTGCTATAACCATTAAAAACTGTGGCGTGCAGCACTTGGGAATTATTCCGCAAAAGTTTGAGCAGCTTGGGATACAGTTGTTGATAGAAGGCGATGATATTACCGTGCCTGCACAAGAAACATATACCATTCAATCCTATTTTGATGGTGGAATTCTTACTATATACGATCATCCTTGGCCAGGCTTTACACCGGATTTAATAAGTATTATGGTAGTAGTAGCTACACAGGCCATCGGTAGTGTTTTAATTCATCAAAAAATGTTTGAAAGCCGCTTATTTTTTACGGATAAGCTGATAGATATGGGTGGTCAAATAATTCTATGCGATCCTCATAGGGTAAATGTGATAGGCCTTGGTAGAAAACAACCGTTACGTGGTATCACTATGACGAGCCCTGATATACGTGCAGGGGTTGCTTTGCTGATAGCGGCATTGAGTGCCCAAGGCAAAAGTACCATTCACAACATTGAACAAATTGATAGAGGATATGAAAATATTGACGTACGCCTACAAGCTTTAGGAGCTAGCATAAAAAGAGTGATGGTTTAATAAATATTCACCTCACGTTCTAACTGAATGCCGAATTTTTCATACACACTATTTATTATGCGTGTACTTATGTCAAATATCTGTTGTCCGCTTGCTTGGCCATAATTAACCAATACTAGTGCATGCTTTTCATGCACGCCTGCATCGCCTTGGCGGTAACCCTTCCAGCCACATTGTTCTATTAACCATGCCGCTGGAACTTTTTGTTGGTTGTTAGGTTGTGCGTACATGGATATGGTAGGAAAAGTCTTTATTAAATCGGCAGCCTGCAAACCACCAACAATGGGGTTTTTGAAAAAACTACCTGCATTTCCTATTTCAGACGGGTTGGGCAATTTACTTTGGCGTATTCGTATTACAGCCGCAGCTACATCGGCCAAACTTGGGTTTATAATATTCTGTGCCGAAAGTTCCGATGCAATGGCACCGTAGCTGGTATTCACCTTTGCATTTTTTTGTAAAACAAACCGCACCGAAAGCACCACAAACTGATTTCTTAAACTGGTTTTGAAAATACTTTCCCTATAGCCAAAAGCACATTCCTGATGGGTAAAAACTCTTTTTTGTAAAGTGACTTTTTCAATGGCGGTAACAGATATGATGGAATCCTTTACCTCCACACCGTAGGCGCCAATGTTTTGCATAGGTGCAGCCCCAACAGTGCCTGGGATAAGACTCAAATTCTCCAAGCCACCCCAATTATTTTGCACACAATAACTTACAAAACTATGCCAGCTCTCGCCTGCGTTTACTTCAACTATTACTTCCTTATGTGTTTCAAAAACAACTTGTATACCCTTGTATTGCATTAGCAAAACGGGTTCGTCCACTGGCCTTACAAACAAAATATTGCTGCCGCCTCCCAATACCAAAATATCCTTCGTATAGGTTGACAGAAACTCCGTAATATCTGACTCATTTTCGCAGACCGCCACAGTTTTCGCTGGTACATCGATGCCAAAAGTATTGTACGGTTGTAAGTTGAAGTCGCTATATATTTTCATTGCCATAAAGGTAGGTAAACAACACTATTTTGGCGGTAGTTGTAGTTAGTACAACCAATATTAGTACTACATTTAACCACCATAACTTTACCACTATGTATAAAAAGAAATTCATTGTATTGGCTTGTTTATTGGGCTCCGCTAGTTATGCGGTAGCACAAAAATCGGCCCCAGTAAACACCGCTAATGAAACGGCTGTGAGCACCAATTTTGGTGGCATTGTTACTACCAGTAATACGGTTACTATTGGTTCACAAAAAGTAGCCTACACCGCACAAGCAGGCTATTTAGATTTGAAAAATGACACAGGCAAAACCATTGCTAAAATATTTTTTACCTACTATAAAAAACAGGGAGAGGAGGCTAGCAACCGCCCTATATGCTTCACTTTCAACGGTGGGCCGGGTAGCAGTAGCGTGTGGCTACATATAGGTGCATTGGGGCCAAAGCGTGTGGTATTACAAAAAGACGGTACTGCAACACCACCACCGTACCAACTGGTAAATAATGAATTTAGCTGGCTCGATAAAACCGATTTAGTATTCATTGACCCCGTAACTACGGGTTTCAGTCGCCCTGCCCCTGGGGAAAGCGCCAAACAATTTCATGGATACAATGAAGATATTCAAGCCACCGCCAATTTTATAAGAAGCTTTACCACCAAATACGAACGTTGGGCATCGCCCAAATTTCTTGCTGGTGAAAGCTATGGCACCACCCGTGCAGCGGGTTTAAGCAAGTACCTTACTGATAGTTACAGAATGTACATCAATGGGGTATTTTTAATTTCACCCGTGTTGAATTTTGGCACCAACGATTACTATGTGGGTAACGATTTACCACGTGCCTTATACATACCAAGTTACACGGCGGCGGCATGGTACCATAAAAAATTATCGCCGCAGCAGCAGCAAAAATCTTTGAAAGCATTACTGGCGGAAAGTGAGAAATGGGCGTTAGAAGTATATGCACCGGCCTTGATAAAAGGCGACTGGCTTACGGCGGCAGACAAAGACAAAATTGCTTCCGAAATGAGTAACTACACGGGGCTGGATAAGGAGTATATTTTGCAGGCCAACCTACGTGTGGAGGAAAGCAGATTTTACAAGGAATTACGGAGAAAAGATGGATTGGCCATAGGCAGGCTAGATGCTCGTTTTACTAGTACCAATTTAGATGCAGCAGGCGAGTTTGTAGACTTTGACCCCAGCTTTACAAATATTGACGGACCGTTTACTAGTGCCGTGAACGACTACTTTCAGCGGGAGCTAAATTTTAAAGAAGAAAAGCCTTACAATATTTTAGCC
The DNA here is from genome assembly GCA_004292605.1 of Bacteroidota bacterium. GTDB lineage: Bacteria > Bacteroidota > Bacteroidia > Chitinophagales > Chitinophagaceae > UBA10646. The sequence continues at coordinate 1,969 of RDXK01000109.1, read as the reverse complement.
AGTGTATACCCATGGAACTACAATAACGTGCAAAACCAGTTTTTAAATGTAGCGGAAAGCTTACGCGACGCCATGACGAAAAACCCGCACTTAAAAGTGTATGTAGGGATGGGTTACTATGATTTTGCTACTCCCTACTTTACGGCAATGTACGATGTAGAACACATGTTTTTGCAGCCTTGGCAGCGGAAAAATGTACAGCAGTACTATTACAATAGTGGCCACATGTATTATATAAATGAACCTGATGCCATACAATTTAAAAAAGATGTAGATGCATTTTTTGCGAGTGCATTGGCAAAATAATTTGTTATTTGTCGTACGGAGATCCCCGTATTCTGGTGTATTGGGGATTTTTATAAATAGTACTGTTTATACTAATACAAGGCTATAACACCGATACAAGTCCGCGGCTGCAGAACTGAAAAAATACAGCCATCCATTACTTTTAAACCTAATCCATTTTAATATGCGTATTCGTTTAACACTGCTGTTGGTAACCATAAGTCTTGCACAGCTCCTAAGTGCCCAAAACTTAGCTTATTATTTACCCGCTAATACCACCTACAATACAGCCATACCCACACCTGCCAGTATTATAGGGCATGAAGTGGGCGAATGGCACGTAACACACGATAAATTGGTACAATACATAAAAGCCCTAAACGTGGCTGCCCCAGCACAGTCGGTACTGCAAAATTTAGGAACCACTTACGAAGGCCGGCAGCAACTTGCCCTGATAGTATCGTCCCCAAAAAACATCGCCCGATTAGAGGAAATTCGTACACAGCATTTGGCATTTAGTAAAACCGGTAATGCCCCCAACCAGAAACTACCCGTAGTGGTTTGGATGGGTTTCTCTATTCATGGAAATGAAAGTAGCGGTAGTAATGCCAGTATGCTTACAGCGTATCACCTACTAGCCGCCAATGATGCAGCCCTAAAAAATATGCTGGAAAACACGATAGTGATTATAGACCCCAGCTTTAATCCTGACGGACTGAACCGCTTTGCTAGCTGGGTAAACAGTCATAGAAATACCGGGGTGTTAAATCCCGACCCACAATCGAGAGAATACAGTGAGGTTTGGCCCGGTGGACGTTTTAACCATTATTGGTTCGATTTGAATAGAGATTGGTTACCCGCACAGCACGTGGAAAGTAAAAACCGTTTAGCCCTTTACCAGCAATGGTTACCGCATATACTAACCGATCATCATGAGCAAGGAAGCAATGCTACCTACTTTTTTCAGCCGGGTGTACCCAGCCGAACCAACCCCAATACCCCTTTGCAAAACCAACAATTAACAGCGGAAATTGCTACCTACCACGCTAAAAAATTAGATAGCATAAAAACCTTATATTTTACCAAAGAAGGGTACGACGATTTTTATTACGGCAAAGGAAGTACCTACCCCGATATCAATGGCGGTATAGGTATTTTATTTGAACAGGCTAGCAGTCGCGGTCATGTACAAGAAACCGACAATGGGTTACTAAGTTTTCCGTTTACTATTAAAAACCAATTTATCACCACCTTATCTACCCTAGAGGCGGCTAGTAAAATGCAAGAAAAACTTACCAATTATCAGCGTAGTTTTTTTGAACAAGCCCAAAAGGAAGCTACGGAATACGCTACCAAGAGTTTTGTGTTTGGTAGTGAACAAACCCAAGAAGAAACAAGACTATTTGTAGAGCTATTACTTAGGCATAGTATAGATGTATACCCCATCACCAAAAATATTCAGCTGGATGGTAAAACTTTTTTGCCAGGGCATAGCTTCACCGTACCTACCAATCAAACGCAGTTTAAATTAATAAAAACCATATTTGAAAAAAACACACAGTATAAGGATAGTTTGTTTTACGATGTTACCGCATGGACCGTACCTTTAGCCTTTGGCATTCCTTATGCAGCAAGCACTACCAACCAAAGTACAGGAATTAAGTTAACCACTTTACCAGCTACC
>RDXK01000108.1 GCA_004292605.1 Bacteroidota bacterium | reverse complement strand
ACCCAGTGGTATTGTGCCCCCACGGCACCGTCGGTACCCTTTATTTGGTATTGTTGGGTAGGGTCCTGCACTAAAAAAGGCGACCATTTTGGGAAGTCTTTTAAGTTCCTCACCAAGGCAAAAACACGTTCCTTGGGTGCGGCAATGGAAGTATTGCTGATGATTTCTATGGTGGTTAACTTACTAGCTTGGTAAAATCCAAAGCCAAGAAAAAGGATGATGGCAATTAAAATCATCCATAACAGGTTTTTGATACTCATAATAGTTGACTTAAAAGAGGCGAGAAATTTTTATAAAAAAGGTGTGTATACGAAACGTTTGAAGCGATCAACCAAACTGTTCAGAAAATCATGCTTACCAACCGATGAGTAAAGCTAACGTAGCAACTACCCGTTCAGTAATATGTCACCCGGTTTTGGGGCGAATTTGGGGTGAATAGCTGCGTTTGGGGTAGAAATTAGGAATATAACCCCACGGTTTTACAACGCTGGTTCTTGTGGCGGCAATTGTTCTAGTAACTGCTTAATAGGTTCCAAGTAGGCTTTGCCCACGGGTATAGGTTCGCTGGTACGGTGGAGGAACAATTTAAGTCCTTGTGCATCGCCCATAATGCGTTCTACCTTTTGCACGTTAATAATATAGCTTCTATGGCACCTAGCTATCTGGGGAATATGCTGGGTTTTTGCTACCGCATTTTTGAGAGTATTCCGTAAAAGTTTTGATTGCACCACACCATTTTCTAGGTAGTAGATAGAAGTGTAATTATCTGCAGCGCTAGCATAAATAAACTGTTGGGTGTATAGTTCTATGGCTTCGCCTACGCCAGTGCCGGTAAGGGTAATTTTATTTTCTGTGGCCGCATCATTGGCAATAGTATCTGTAATTATGGGCTCATCCGCCGCTTGTGTAGTAGTATGGGGAATGGATGGAGTAGCCTGACTATTTTGATATTCCACCAACAATTGGTTCCAAACGGCTGCTTCATTTTTATAATATTTTTGAAGCCAACGCTGCTTTACCAAAATAGAAAATGAAACAGGGAAGGCGGCCAATGGCAAGGTATACGTGATGGATAGTAGAAACGTGACTACGGTAAACGGAGTACGATCGGTTATATTGTGGGCCCATAAATTAACGGCTGAGATGATGGTGAGTATTACCATGATGTACAGCATTTCCTTTAAAACAGTCCAATGTTGCTCTCTAAAAAACCTAGGATATGCCCACGGAAAAACTACGGTAAGTAGTAGGCAAACCACCCATGTAATACTGGCATAAGTAATAGCATAATACAGCTTTTGCGTACCGCTTAATAAATTGATATTAAAAGGCTCCAAAATAAACAAGGTAGCAAACACGGTGATGGCTGCTAGTGTACATACCAATGCCTGCTTTTTGTGTTGCTTATAAGTAGGAAAGGGTTGGTGCAAAAAATTGAGAATCGTATGCCATGCCATGATGGTATAAAAGTAATAGTAAATGAACTAGTTACAGCACTAATATGATGGTTTTATGTAAACGGTTAAGGCATACCCATGCGTAGCGTATTTTCTAATTATTTAGGAAGGGTTGGCAGCGGTAGGTTCTATTACATCCCATAAATTTCCATACAAATCGGCCAATACAAAAACGGTTCCATACGGCTCTACCGTGGGTGGCCGTACTATAGTTACACCATTGTTTTGTAGCTGTACTAAAAGGTTTTGTAGCCTATTGGTATGTAGAAAAAAAGCTACCCTACCACCTGTTTGGTTACCTATAAAATTTTGCTGTAGCGGTGTGGCTGCTTTAGCTAGTAAAATTTGGCAACCGCCACCGGATGGCTGCATTACCACCCACCGCTTCTGTGGGGTAAGTACGGTATCTTCCACCAGCTGGAACGATAGATTTTTTTGGTACCATGCTATGGCTTCATCATAGTTGTTCACCACCACAGTAATTTGAAAAAGAGTTTCCATAAGGGGGCGGTTAAAGCCATTTGGCAGTTAAACTTTTTTTGCTTTTTTGTAAATCTTTTGGTGTGCCTGCAAATACTAGTTGGCCGCCACCATCACCTGCTTCCGGACCAAGATCTATCACCCAATCGGCTGTTTTTATTACATCTGTATTGTGTTCAATTACTAGTAAACTATGGCCTTGGTTAATAAGTGCATTGAAGCTAGCTAGTAGTTTATTAATATCATGAAAATGTAAGCCCGTGGTAGGTTCATCAAAAATGAAAAGCACTTTACCGGCCGACTTTCCTTTGCCTAAAAAGCTGGCAAGCTTTACCCGCTGGGCTTCGCCACCACTGAGTGTATCGCTGCTTTGGCCAAGTTTTACATAGCCCAAACCTACATCCTGCAAGGGTTGTAACGCTTTGATGATGGCTTTTTCTTTAGCAAAAAATTCAATGGCTTCATCTACACTCATTTCTAACACATCGTGTACACTTTTACCATTGTATAAAACCTCTAGCACTTCCTCTTTAAATCGTTTACCATTACACACATCGCATACCAAACGCACATCGGCCAAAAACTGCATTTCTACTACTTGTACGCCTTCGCCTTTACAAGCATCGCAGCGGCCACCATCCACATTAAAGGAGTAGTGTTTGGGTTGAAAGCCCCTTATTTTAGCTAAGGGTTGATCGGCAAATAAATCTCGTATACTATCCCAGGCTTTTACATAGGTTACAGGGTTACTTCTGCTGCTTTTGCCTATGGGGTTTTGGTCTACCAGTTCTATCTGGGTAATATTTTGTACGGCACCTTCTAGGGCTTTGTGTGCTCCTACTTTTTCCGCAGGTTCACCCTTTAGTTTTTGCAAAGCGGGGTACAATATCTGTTTTACTAAAGTAGTTTTTCCACTTCCACTTACACCGGTAACTACACAAAAGCATTGTAGCGGAAAAGCTACATCTATATTTTTTAAATTATTTTCTCGGGCACCTATTACCGTTATAAATTCCGTAGGTTTTCGTACTTGTTTAGGAACGGGTATTTCTAGCGTTCCGCTTAAATATTTGCCTGTTAAACTGGCTTCATTTTTTATTAATTCTTTATAGTTACCAGCTGCTACTATTTTACCACCTAAATGGCTGGCTAACGGCCCCATATCTATAATATAATCGGCCTGTTCCATTATCATTGCATCATGTTCTACTACCACCACTGTATTGCCTAAGTCTCGTAATTTTTTTAGTACTACGATAAGGTTGGCAGTATCTCGGGAGTGTAGTCCAATACTTGGTTCATCTAGTATATACAAGCTATTGGTTAGGTTGCTGCCAAGGCTACGGGTAAGCTGTATACGTTGGCTTTCGCCACCACTTAACGTATTGGCTAAGCGGTTTAAGGTTAGGTAACCCAAACCCACTTGCAGCATAGTTTCTAGTCGCTGATTAATTTCTAACAATATACGTTTAGCTACTTGGTGCTGGTGTGGTGTTAGGTTAATATTCGCCATCCACTCGGCCAAATATTTAATAGGCATATTGTTTAATTCGCCTATATGCTTTTCATTTATTTGCACGTACAGGGCTTCTTTGCGTAGCTTATATCCATTACACGTAGGGCATACCGTACGGCCACGGTACCTACTCAATAATACACGGTATTGTACTTTGTATAAATTCGCTTCTACTTCGTCAAAAAACTCTTTTATACCATATACACCCAAGCCGCCGCTCCATAAAAGTTGGTATTGTTCCGGTGTTAAATCGGCTATGGGTTTGTGTATGGGGAAGTTTAGTTTGCCGGCACCTTTTATAAACTGCTCTCTAAACCAGCCCATTTTATCGCCCTTCCAGGGGGCCACTGCATATTCAAATACACTGAGTGTTTTATTAGGTATTACTAGTTCTGGGTCAATGCCTAACACGTGGCCAAAGCCTTCGCAGGTGGGGCAGGCGCCATAAGGATTGTTATTGGAAAAAAGGTTGGGCACAGGCTCCTCAAAACTGAGTCCGTCTAGCTCAAACTTATTATTAAAAATTTGCCATTGTTCATCGTTCACATGTAAATACATTTCGCCATCACCTTCAAAAAAGGCGGTATCTACGCTATCGCTAATTCTATGTATCGTTTCTTCATCGGCATCGTGTACTACAATTCTATCTATCAGCACATAGGTAGTGTACTGTTTATTAAACAATTGTTTTAATTGTTTTTCATCCATCTCCGCTACTTCCTCCAAGCGGGTTAGGGTGCCAGCACCACCGGCGTTGGGTTTAGTATACAGTCTACTAAAACCTTTTTGAATCAATACATTTACTTCCTCCGCTACGGAGCGATTGTTATGTGTTTTAAAATTGGTAAGTATGTACACCTTAGCGTGGGTGGGCAGCTGCTGTATAAATTTTACTACATCCGTAACATCGTGTTTGGTTACTACCTGGCCGCTAATGGGTGAGTAAGTAGTACCAATACGGGCAAAAAGTAGCTTCAGGTAATCATAAATTTCCGTCATGCTACCCACCGTACTTCTTGGCGTACGGGTGGTTACTTTTTGTTCTATGGCTATAGCTGGGCAAAGTCCTTTTATATAATCTACATCTGGCTTGCTCATACGGGCCATAAACTGGCGGGCATAGCTGCTTAAGCTTTCCGCATAGCGGCGTTGGCCTTCAGCAAAAAGCGTATCAATGGTTAGGGAGCTTTTGCCACTACCGCTTACACCAGTAACTACTATGAGTTTATTACGAGGGAAATGAGCCGTAACATTTTGCAAATTATGGGTACGGGCACCTACCACTTCTATACCATTGGCTGGCGCTGTACTAGCTACAGAAGCGGTAGCCTGATTCGATTTTTTGATGCTCAATTTTGTAAATTTTAACGTTTGCGGCTTGTGTAACTCAATCAATAATACTATTTTCAGCAAAATATTTCGCCTATTATCTGAACTGTACACATTCTATTTTACTAAACCTGTTTTGAATATGTATAGTTTATCGTCGGATCTTGAGCTAATACAATTATACCGTAAAGGTAATACACAAGCGTTTGAGACTTTGTTCTACCGCTACCAAGAAAAAATTTTTAGTACCATCAGTTTTTTGGTAAAAGATACCTACGCTGCAGAGGATATAATGCAGGATGTTTTTTGCCGGATTATAGATACCATACACGCCGGAAAGTACAATGAAGAAGGTAAGTTTTTAAGCTGGGCTACCTGTGTGGCACACAATATGTGTATGGATTATTTTAGAAAAATTAAGCGAAAGCCCACCATACTTACAGGCGATAATATGGATTTTATGCAGCTGATAGGGGCCACCGATACCGACCGTGAGCTACCTAAAAAGGTGGAAAATTTTAGTAAAATAGAAGACTATATTAATGAACTGCCCGACGACCAACGAGCCGTACTAGTTTTGAAAATTTATGGCAACTTAAAGTTTCATGAAATAGCTGCGTTAACGGGCTGTAGCCTGAATACTGCTTTAGGCAGAATGCGGTATGCTATAAGTGGACTAAGAAAAAAATTACAAGTGCCAGAAAAGCGAGCATTGGCCGCAAGGCACTAAAGAAACCGTCGCCCTTTGTGTGTTACAAAATCGATTGCTTACAAAGAGTTTTTTGCAAGGGGCGACACCAAATTAAAAAAGCGGGCCTGTAATCTATGTCTAGCTCTATTTGTGCCAATGAAAAAGTACACGTTAAATATTATTAGCCTTTTTAATTGTAGTTAGAGTATTAAGTACCAGACTCATATATTGCCATTTTTTAATTGTTTTTTAATTTGATAACTTATATATATATATAAGCATAGTTAATTTTATACAAAATACTCATCATGAAAAAAAACATTTTAATGGCCATTTTATTGTGCCTCGGAGTTTCTAACTACTCATGGTCTCGTGCTTTGTGCCGATGTGAGAGCGAATTTTACATTATTGTGGGTGAAACATTAACGCTTGGTACTAACGTGTACCACTACACAACAGCCGGCAACAATTGTTCTGGCCCCTCGTACAATTTTGGTACTGTGGAAACTTGGTATAATGGGGTGCTTATATCTTACAATGTAATGTCAACGGGCTTTTCCGCACCATGTGCAACCCCAAGCGTTTAACAATTTAAATTTAAAATCATGAAAAAATATTTCATTATCGCCACATCAGTAGTTACATTTTCTTGTGGCCAATCAAAGGATATTCAATCAACACAAGAGGTTGGTCGGAAAAATTTGTTAGAATCGGCTGAATTATTTGCAAAAACTGATTTGCCGTACCAACAGTTTGCACCATCAGTTAAATTTTTTACACCAGCTGACCTACCAGGAAAAACAATGTATCAATTAGTAGACGAACAAAAGCAGTTTATTGCGAGCTCAGGTTTACCTACTGCTGAAAATATGGTTGTTTGGATTGGCAACCACACACTTGACGATGCTATAACTGGGTATAAGGCATTTAAGGAAGAAAGTAAGGATAACAAATATTTCAGAAGCTTTAGACAGTACTGTAGCTGGATGATTTTGACCCGACTTAATTTGTTGAGTACAAACAAAACAAACGATGTTGCGTATTTTACCAACGAATTAGTTGAGGCAAAATACAACGGTTACGGTTTACTTAATTACTTACTCGGTACTCTGGAAAACTCTGGGTACAACAAAGCGAAAATTTCTGAATGGGCAAGCAATATAGTGAGCACACCCGATGCATTAACTTCATCGCAAGCGGTAGACGAAAGTAATATTCAAGTAAACGGTGTTGCCGACTTTCATGCAGCCAAGACTAGGCAGGATATAATTGACTTTTTGAAAAAACGGCACAATGAGCATTCAGTAGATTTAGAGAATATTAGAAAGTATGTAGTTACAAAGTAGCAGTTTTAAAGGCATTGTTTTAAGCCAGCGTAATAGTATGCTGGCTTTTCTTTTCAAAGACAATTGCAACTCAGAATTAAGGAATAGGACCTTCCAAAGGATAAGTTTGGTGAGCAAAAGACCTTTTATTCTTTTCGTTTATACCGGCCTGCTAGTTAGTTAACTCTAAAAACTTAGTTTCCAAGGTTTTTTTGCGTTTGCTTAGGGTATGTAACACAATACCTTGTTCAAAGCAATGTTTGTTAATGCTAGCAAGCATGCCAGGCTCTACTGTTTTATAGTACAATACTATGCTTTGGGCAGTAGCAGTTTTTTTGGTAAAACCTCCAAATCCATCCACCACACTAGCAAGCTTATCCATATTGTCTGCCGCTATTTCTATCATTTCCTCGTTGGCCAGTACATCGTCTACCGCACCGCTACCCAGTAGTACACCGTTTTTTAATATGGCTACATGTGTACATACTTTTTCCACTTCATCTAGCAAATGGCTAGCCATAATAATGGTTTTTCCGGTGGCGGCCAGCTGTAAAATAAGTGTTCTTATTTCTGCAATACCTACGGGGTCTAGTCCGTTGGTAGGCTCATCTAACACAAGCACATCGGGGTTGCCTATCAGGGCCGATGCTATGGCTAAACGCTGTTTCATACCCAAACTGTAGGTGCTAAACTTGCTGTTTTTGCGGTGTAATAAATTTACCAAGCTAAGTACCCTATCTATTTCTGTATAGGGTTGGTTTTTTATTTCGCATACAATTTTTAGGTTTTGTACGGCAGATAAATAATGGTAAAAATTAGGTGTTTCTAGTAGCGTGCCTATTTGCTGCCGCACTAGGTGCGATGGTGCTTGGCCCAGTAAAGTATAGCTGCCGCTAGTGGCTTGTAATACATTGGTAATAATGCCTAGTAAGGTGGTTTTGCCGCTTCCGTTGGGGCCTAATACACCAAATACACAATTAGGCTGCACCGCAAATTGTACGTTTTGTAAAGCTTGAATTTTTCCGTAATTCTTGCTAATGTTATTTACCTCCAATACGGTTTGCATATGGCACTGTTTTTTGTAATGTTAGTTGGTTTTTACAAGTATTGCTTTGGTAAAAGTACTAATGGGTGGTATAGCGTTTAAGTGGGAAGCGTAGTGGGTAGCTACTCTTCTATAAAATTCATATCCTTACCAAAAGTTTCCTCTATAAGGTAGGCCGCTGTACAGGAAATAGCCATTACTATTACGCCAGTAATGATGGCTCCTTGTACAAAATGTTCCTTATTAGCACCGCGTAATAACTGGAACAAAGGCAATATAAATACACTTAATAAACCCCTCACCATATTGGGTATTGTGGTAGCAGCGGTGGCTCTAATATTGGTACCGTATTGCTCTGCCCCCATTGTTACAAATATGGCCCAAAAACCTGTTCCAAAGCCTAAACCTGCACACACAGCGTATAGCTGCCCGGCGGTACCGCCATATAACTGCGAAAAAAATAAACCAATGAATAGGATAGTAATTCCGTAGAAAACAAACAGTGCTTTACGCCGGCTGCGGAGCGATTGACTTACAAAACCAATAGCAATATCGCCAATGGCAATAGCCAAATAAGCAAACATTACGGCACGTCCACTATCTACTTTATCTATAATGCCAAAGCGTTCGGCAAATTCTGCACTAAAGGTTACCAATACACCTATTACATACCAAGTAGGTAAACCAATGGCCACGCTCAATAAGTATTTTTTCAGTCGTTTAGGGGTATTAAATAGTTGAAAAACATTGCCTTTGGCCACATTAGTATGTTGCATTTTTTTGTACAAGGCACTTTCAAAAACTTGAATGCGTAAAAACAGCAAGGCTAGTCCTAAACCACCACCTATAAAGTAGCAAGTACGCCAGCTTTCAAAAAATTCTTTACAAAAGTAGGCCAGTACAGCACCCGATAAACCTATGCCGGCCACCAAACTCGTGGCGATACCTCTTTTTTCCTTCGGGGCTATTTCGCTAACAAGGGTAATGCCTGCTCCTAATTCGCCGGCAAGCCCTATGCCTGCTACAAAACGTATCCAAGCGTATTGCTCTACTGTTTGTACAAAACCATTGGCAATATTGGCCAATGAGTATAATAATATGGAACCAAAAAGCACACTTAAACGGCCTTTTTTATCGCCAATTACGCCCCATAAAACACCGCCTATTAATAGGCCTATCATTTGCAAACTAATAATATGCTCACCTTGTGTAAGTACCTGCTCTGCATTGAGCCCAAGCGATTCTAAACTTGGCTTGCGTATGATGCTGAAAAGCAACAAATCGTACACATCTACAAAGTATCCTAAAGCAGCTACCAATAACGGTATAGAAAATAACCGTGTATTAGGGTTGGGTTGGGTTGTTAGTGGGGGCATCTTTATGTTTTCTATTGCCTTTAATTATTTGTAGTACTACGGGTGTGGTAGTAACCAATACGATACCTAAAACAATAATTTCTAGATGCGATTTTAAATCGAATCCAAACTGTGCCAAAATTACTTTTTGCAAAAAATGGCCACCTACTAGCATGCTACTTACCCAAGCTATACAGCCTACAATATTGTACACCGCAAACCGGGAACGATTCATTTGTACGATGCCCGCAATGATAGGAGCAAAAGTGCGTATGATGGGTAAAAAACGGGCTATTACTATAGCACCGGCACCGTGTTTTTCATAAAATTCCTGTGCTTGAATCAGGTATTTCTTTTTGAACAATAAATTGTCGTTCCAGCCAAACATGGTTGGTCCTATTTTACGACCAAAAGTGTAGCCCACCCAGTTACCTAAAATACCTGCGGCTGTTATTAATATCATCAGCAGTAGCAAATCAAGGTATTCATTGCCTGTGGGTATATAGGCTTCTATTAATTCGCTGCTATAAATACCCGCTATAAAAAGCAAACTATCACCCGGTAAAAAGAAACCCACAAACAAACCTGTTTCGGCAAAAACTACCAACAACAAAAGCCATAATCCACCATTTTCGATATAGAATTGTGGATTTAAAAGTTGCGTAAACTGAAAATCGAGCAACAAGCTACTAAGCATAATTATTTGAAATTAATTGAGTTCTACTTTTTCTGCGGCCAGTTCGCCTTCCCACTTGCTTACCACGGTGGTGGCAAGGGCATTGCCCACTACATTGGTGGCACTGCGAAACATATCGCAAAAATGATCGATGGGCAAAATAAGGGCAATACCTTCAGGTGGAATGTTAAACATTGCACAAGTTGCGGTTACTACTACTAAGCTAGCACGTGGCACACCTGCTATACCTTTACTAGTGAGCATTAACACTAAAAGCATGGTTATTTGGGTACCCACATCTAACTGTATACCATAGGCCTGTGCTATGGCTAGGCTAGCAAAGGTCATATACATCATACTACCATCTAAATTAAAGCTGTAGCCCAGTGGAAGTATAAAGCTTACAATTTTATCCTTACAGCCAAAATTTTCTAATTCTTGCGATAGTTTGGGGAACACGGCTTCACTGCTAGTGGTACTAAATGCAATGAGTATGGGCTGACCAATTCTTTTCATTAAAGCAAACAACCTATTGCCTAATATTAAATATCCTACGCCTAAAAGTATTACCCATAATACAGCAATGGCAGCTATAAACTCCGCCAAATAAACACCGTAAAATTTGAATACTTCTAATCCTTTCACGGCTATAACGGCCGCAATGGCACCGAACACACCTAGCGGTGCAAAGTTCATTACATAGCCTACCATTTTTAAAATAATATGGGCGGCAGCATCTAGTGCTTTTACAATTATCTTACCAGTATCGCCCAGGGCGGCGGTAGCCACACCAAAGAAAATACTGAAAACTACAATTTGTAAAATTTCATTAGTGGCCATGGCTTCAAACACACTTTTTGGAAAAAGGTGTTCTATAAATTTTTGAAAACTAAAGCCTTGGGTTTTACCCATAATATCCTGCACACCATTTACATCGGCATTTTGCAAACTAATGCCGGCACCTGGTTTTAAAATATTTACTAGTACAAGGCCTAAACTTAAGCTGAATAAAGAGGCACTCATAAACCATAGTAAAGCCTTACCACCCACACGACCAACGGTTTTTAAATCGCCTAGTTTGGCTATACCTACTACCAGCGTACAAAATACCAGCGGTGCTATAATCATTTGTACCAACCTTAGAAAAATGGTGGTTAATACTTTTATGTTAGTAGCAAATTTTTGTATTTGTTCTGCACCACTTTGAAGGTGAATAATATAGCCTACAATAACCCCTAATAGCATAGCTAATAGAATGTATAGAGTAAGTTTGTTTTTGCCAGTGGCGCTGGTAGTACTTGTCATATAACCTATATCGTATAAGGTTTGCAATATAGCACATTACGCATTAGTGTTTGGCGGGTTAAAAGTTTTGTGTGGGCACAAACGTTTTATTTGTAATTTTCACCCCTAACATTTTCATAACATACAGTATGAGTTTATTTATCAAGAAGCCGCTCAGTGCTTTCGAGGAAGACATGAAGAAGAGCGAAATGAAACGTGTTTTGGGCAAATGGAGTTTAACAGCTATTGGTATAGGGGCAATTATTGGAGGGGGTATTTTTGTACTCACCGGTACAGGTGCGTATTTTCATGCAGGGCCTGCTTTGGCACTATCCTTTGTAATAGCTGGTATTGCTTGTGTATTTGCTGCCCTTTGCTATTCGGAGTTTGCAAGTATGATACCTGTGGAAGGTTCAGCTTACGCTTATGCTTATGGCACCATTGGTGAAGTTTTTGCTTGGATCATTGGTTGGGGGTTAATATTAGAATATGCAATGGGTTCCATGACGGTAGCCGTAAGCTGGAGTGGTTATTTTAATAAGCTACTTCATTTATTCAATTTGCATTTGCCTGCTTATTTAACGCAGGATCCTAAAAGTTATACAGGCGAAGGTTTTTCTATGAATTTACCTGCCACCATCATTGTATTGTTAATCACGGCATTATTAGTAAAAGGAACCAAGGAAGCGGCAAAGGCTAACAACTTGATTGTATTGTTAAAAGTGGCAGCGGTATTGTTTGTAATTATAGCTGGTGCATTTTTCATAAACGTAGCTAACTGGACACCATTTGTTCCAGAAGTAGCTACCGTGGTAAACAACGGTGAAAGTCATACCGCTTACGGTTGGGGTGGCGTAGTATCTGGTGCTGCTGCCATATTTTTTGCCTATGTAGGTTTTGATGCTGTTTCTACCCAAGCGGGTGAAGCCATTAATCCTAAAAAAGATGTTCCGTTTGCTATTGTGGCATCGTTACTGGTTTGTACAGTTCTTTACATATTAGTTTCCTTGGTATTAACTGGTATGATGAATTATGCCGATTTTAATCCTACAGGAAAATATCCGGACGCTATAAAAGCACCCGTGGCCGCTGCCTTCGATTTAGCAGGTATGCCTTGGGCGGTATTTATAATTACCGTGGCCGCTACGGTAGGTTTGGTATCGGTAATGATGGTAATGCTTTTGGGCCAGTCGAGAATTTTTATGGGAATGAGTAAAGACGGATTGATTCCGAAAATGTTTAGCGATTTGCACCCTAAAAACAAAACACCTTATAAGAGCAATATTTTAATTGGTGTAATAGTGGCTATAGTGGCCGGGTTTACGCCCATAGCTACCTTAGCCGATATGACAAGTTTTGGAACTTTATTTGCATTTACTATGGTGTGTATAGCCGTGTGGTTATTACGCGTAAGAGAACCAAATACACCACGTAGTTTTAAAGTTCCAGCTTTGCCACTTATTGCTACTTTGGGTATAGTAATAAACATTTACCTAATGTCGAAATTAAATCTGCATGCCATTCAGTTGTCGGGTGCATGGTTGGTAATAGGTGTGCTTATTTACTTTGCTTACAGCCGCCACCACAGCAAACTCAATAATTCAAAATAAGTGGGTTGTTCTCTTGCTAGAACATCTCCTGTAAAAAAAGCTGCTCAATACTGAGCAGCTTTTTTGTATTATAGCATTACGAACATTGAAATTTTATACAAGTCTACAACGTTATAAATATTTGTGTAAAATACCAGTTACCATTATCCGCCAGCTGTACACCCACAAGTAAATGAGTATGATTGGATAGTAAATTTTTATGGTGCCCCGGACTTTTTATCCATCCATTTACTACTTCTTCAGCGGTTAAATAGCCCATTGCTACATTTTCCGCACCGCCTTTGATAGGTTTGTTGGCGTAGGCATACACGGCTTTTACACGATTCTCAAAATCGTCGTGACTAATTTTTTCTTCCGCAGCCATAGCAGCAGAATGTTCTCTTGCAAACTTGTTTAGTGAGGTAATTTGTATAAACGCTGGTAAGCCACGCTGCTGTCGGTAGGCATTGGTGTATTGTACTATGGCAGCTTCTATTTCCTCGGCTTGGCTTTTTTCCGTAACCAACTTATTATTACCAGCGGCACTCGGCTGTGCCATACTAGCGCTGTTGATGCCACAGCAAATGGCTATCATCACTATAAAAAAACTGCACCGCATAGTTTTGTTTTGTTAGCTAAACGCATAAACCTTGCCAATGGTATATTAGGCTTTGCTAATGTAATGTGAATTCTATTTTTTGTTAATCTAAACTTTGGTTGCCGGCGGCCGCAAGTTTTAACAATCTATCAAACTGCTCTGGCGATAAATCGTTGTAAAAAAAGTAGATCGGATCCACGGGTTTACCATTCTTATGTACCTCGTAGTGGCAGTGGGGCCCTGTACTTTTTCCGGTACTACCTACATAGCCTATCACCTCACCACGTTTCACCGTTTGGCCGCCCCTAGTTTTTATACGGTACATATGGCCGTACAGGGTTTCATAGCCATAGCCATGATTGATTACCACATGGTTTCCGTAGCCGTTTCCTTGGTTGCCTGCGGTGGTTACCCGCCCATCGGCAGTGGCATAAATAGGTGTGCCTTGTGGTGCCGTAAAATCGAGCCCCGCATGAAATTTGGTAATTTTGTACACAGGGTCTATACGGTAACCAAAGCCACTAGCTATTCTATCTAAATCCTTGTTGCTTACGGGTTGTATAGCAGGTATAGCCGCTAATAATTTTTCTTTTCCCTTTACCATTTGTGCTAGTTCTCCATAGCTTTTTTGCTGGTAGGCTAAGCGTTTGCTAAGGGTATTTAATTGTGCAGTCATACCCGTTAATAATTCGTTTTCGCTTAGGGTATTTATCATGGCCAATTCCTTGTTGCGTTCCATAGCTTTCACTCGGGCACTATCGGGCACAGGGTCCGCCTCAAAAATGCTGCGGTATACATCATTATCTCGCTTTTCCAGTTCATCCATTTGCTGTTCTAGCTCGGTTAGTCGGCGTTCTAAAACATCGTAGTTTCTTTTATAATCGGCATTTTGCTGGGTAAGTAATTTTTCTTTGGGGCTTTCAATGTATTGAAACGCTATGGCCACAATTCCTACCGCCGTAACCAAGGCAGCAGCTATAAACCCAAAAACACGCAAAAGCTTTACCCGTAAGGGCGTTACCAGCTTCTCATATCGTAGGGTATGTGTATTGTAGAAATATTTTATTTTCTTCATGCCAAATCGTTTTCGCTGTGGTAAGTTGTGTTTCAGCTAACCTATTACCTTTGCACACCAAAGCGGAAAAAACAAAGATAACAGTACCGCCTACATTACAAACGATTAAAATTGAGCAAACTATATGCTTACAAGTGCTGAAATACGTCAACAGTTTTTAGATTTTTTTGCGTCTAAAGGACATCAAATTGTACCATCGGCGCCCATTGTAGTAAAAAACGATCCTACCTTATTGTTTACCAATGCAGGTATGAACCAGTTTAAGGAATACTTTTTGGGCGAAAAGCAAAGTCCGTATCCACGTATTGCAGATACCCAAAAATGTTTGCGAGTAAGCGGCAAGCACAACGATTTAGAGGAAGTAGGGGTAGATCATTATCACCACACCATGTTTGAAATGCTGGGCAATTGGAGCTTTGGCGATTATTTTAAAGCAGAAGCTATAGCATGGAGTTGGGAATTATTAACCGAAGTGTACAAAATACCAAAGGATAGATTGTACGTAACTGTTTTTGAAGGCGACGCTAAGGAAGGTATCCCCGCTAGCACCATTGCTCTGGCAGAATGGAAAAAATTAGTAGTCGATGAGCATATAGTGTACGGTAACAAAAAAGATAATTTTTGGGAAATGGGCGATACTGGCCCTTGTGGCCCATGTAGTGAAATACATGTAGATTTAAGAAGCGATGAAGATAGAGCCGCCATACCCGGCCGAACATTGGTAAACAAAGATCACCCAGAAGTAATAGAAGTTTGGAACAATGTATTTATTCAATACAATAGAAAAAAAGACGGTTCCTTGGAGGAATTACCCAATAAACATGTAGATACAGGTATGGGTTTTGAACGCCTTGTACGTGTGCTACAAAATAAAAAAAGCAATTACGATACTGATGTATTTACGGGCACCATTGCCGCCATTGAAAAAGCAGTGGGCGTAGTGTATGGTTTTAGCCAAAGCAAGGCCGACATTGCGTTTAGGGTAATAGCCGATCATATCCGTACCATTGCATTTACCATTGCAGATGGTCAGCTACCTAGCAATACAGGTGCAGGCTATGTGGTACGCCGTATATTACGCAGGGCCGTTAGGTACTACTACTCCTACCTGCAGTATAAACAGCCATTGCTACACCAATTACTACCTTTATTAGCTACACAATTTGAAAACGTGTTTCCTGAAGTGCTAGCACAGGTAGATTTTATTAAAAAGGTGGTAAAAGAAGAGGAAGATGCCTTTTTACGTACGCTAGATAAAGGTTTGAAGCGGATAGACGATGCCATGGCCGAGGCAAAAGATGGTGTTTTGGCGGGTAAAACTGCCTTTGAATTATTTGATACCTATGGCTTTCCGGTAGATTTAACCAAACTCATTGCCGCAGAAAATAATTTGGTGGTGGATGAACCAGGTTTTGAAACCGAAATGCAGCAGCAAAAAAATAGAAGTCGTGCCGCTACCACCGTAGATGCTGAGGATTGGGTGGTGTTGCAGCCCGATGGTGCCAATAGTTTTGTGGGCTACACACAGCTACAAAGCCATACTCATGTGGTAAAATACCGTAAAGTAACCGCCAAGGGAAAGGATAGTTATCAGTTAGTGTTGGGCGCTACACCATTTTATGCCGAAAGTGGTGGTCAAGTAGGGGATACCGGTGTGTTAGATTTTGGTACGGAACAAATAGAAGTGCTGAATACAAAAAAGGAAAACAATTTATTTATTCATTTTACCCAGCAGTTGCCTACAAGCATACATGCACCCGTTGTAGCTAAAGTACATGCTACACGTAGGTTAAGCACTAGCATGCACCATACGGCTACGCACTTATTACATGCGGCTTTACGCCAGGTATTAGGCAGCCATGTGGCACAAAAAGGTAGCTTGGTGAACGATGAGCAATTGCGGTTCGATTTTTCGCATTTTGCCAAAGTTTCCGCCGAGGAAATACAACAAGTAGAAGATATAGTAAACGAAAAAATACAAGCCAATATTCCTGTAGTAATTAAGGAAATGAGTAAGGAAGATGCTCTTGCCCTTGGCGCCATGGCCTTGTTTGGCGAAAAATATGGCGATGTAGTACGGGTAGTAATAGCCGATGAAAACTATAGTGTAGAACTTTGTGGCGGTACCCATGTAGGTTTTACAGGCCAGTTAGGTTTTTGTAAAATAACCCATGAAACAGCTGTAGCGGCTGGCGTACGCCGTTTAGAAGCCATGGTGGGTAAAGCGGCCCAAGCTTTTGTAAACCAGCAACTGGCAGAATTAAGTCAGGTAAAGCAATTGGTAAAAAATAACCAGCCTGTAAAAGCCATAGAACAATTGCAAGATGAGCTAACCCAGGCCAAGCGTAAGCTAGAAGGTTTTGAACAAAAGGAAATCAATTCCACGGTACAGCAATTAAGTGCCGCTATAGAAACGCTTCACCAACAGCCCATTATTGCTGCCGTAATTAGTGCTAACAGTGCCGATGCAGTAAAAAAAGTGGCTGCCGGTTTACAAGCTGCTCATCACCAAGCCAGTGTGGTATTGGCCGCTGCTATAGATGGAAAAGCTACTGTAGTGGCTGCCTTTACAGATGCTTTTATACAGGCTACTAGTACAGATGCTGTTCAGTTTATTAAGCAAAAAGTAACACCATTGATACAAGGCGGTGGCGGTGGAAATAAAAACTTGGCTACGGCAGGCGGACAAAAAACCAATGATTTGGCGGCGGTAATACAGGCTTTCAAAACCTTATAAAAAAAGTAAGCCCCCGTAGAAACGGGGGCCGCAACCAAAACTAACTGCTTATGAGACTCTTTAAATAATTTCGCTTTTGTGCTATTAATAACTGCAAAGCAGAAAAAAAGTTTTAAAATATCTTCAAAAAGAATTGTTAAAGCAGGCAAATAATTGATTATCAATATTTCTTGCACCGAAAAAAATTACCATTTGTATTGCACACCCAAGGTTAGCATCAAGGCACCCGTGCGGTTGTTGCCAAAAGTGGCATCTTTTTGTAAACGTTGTAAGCCATAGCTGCCGCCACCGCTAAATTCTACCTCCCAATTGGGTAAAAAGCTGTAGGAAAGGCTTCCGCCGCCCTGCAAACCCCAGTTAAAACTGTTTAAATCGTTCTTTAAATCGGTATTGCTATCAAAAATAATATCGTTGTTGATTACGGGTTGGGTGTAGGCAGCATCGTAGTAAATTTTACTTCGGCCTTCCGCAATGTTTTTACCTTGTAGCATATGGCCAGCAAATAACCCACCGTAGGCGGTTAGTCGCCATTTTTTATTCCACCACAAATGGTATTGCAGCATTACCGGCAGTTCCAAATAGTTGAGGTTTACATAATTATTGAATTGTGCATACACATAGGTAGGTAAGGGTACACCCGGCGGCAATGGAAACAAACTGCCCAAGCCTGTAGTTTTTATTTTTTGGTCGCCTTCTTTTTTCCCACCTAGTTCGGCGTAGTTAAATTCGGTAATAATGCCCAGCCTACTGGTAAATTGGTATTGCACTTTAATGCCAGCAAATGTGCCCCGTATACTACTATAGCCACTGCTTAAAGTACCATCGGGTTCGCCAATAGCTTCTAAATTAGGTATGGTAAAACCGCCTTTGGCCCCAATACGCCAAGTTTTGGCCTGGCTAAATGCCGCGAAATGTAGGCCTAGCAGGCAAATAGCAGCCAGCAAACAGTACTTTTTCATGTTTGTAAAAATAAAGTTAACATGTATGGTAAAAAATTAATAATTCGGTTATTTGGTTAAAAACCGTTCATTATCAAATGTATAACTAGCAACATATAATTGATTTCACCGAAAAATTTACGTTTTGTCTAACACAGGTGCAACTTTCTTTTAACATTATTTGTCTAGGTATGTTAATTGTTCATTAAATTGCCTCACTTTTTTAAATCAAGTTAAACCTCGTTTGATTATGAGAAAACTCTTAACACTGTTGTGTGTGTGTTTGCTGAGTTTGCAGCTGTTTGCACAAACCAAGCGTGTTAGTGGTAAAATTACCGACAAAAACGGTAAGCCACTATCAGGTGTGTCCATCTTAGTGAAAGGTACCACAGTGGGTACTTTAACTAACGACGATGGTAGTTATGTGCTGAATGTGCCCGCAAACGGTAAAACTTTAGTAGTTAGTTCCGTGAATTTTGAGACGCAAGAAATAACCTTAGGTACTAAAAATACCATCAGTGTTACCCTTGCTAGTTCCGATCAAAGTTTGGACGATGTAGTGGTTACCGGTTACTCCAGAAAAAAGAGAACTGAATTTACAGGTTCGTCTAGTAAAGTTGAGGCTAAAGCTATTGAGCAAGTGCCTATGGCTTCGTTTGAACAAATCTTACAAGGTCGTGTTCCCGGTTTGTACATCGCCTCAGGTTCTGGTCAGCCAGGATCTTCAGCTCGTGTAAACATCCGTGGTGTAGGTAGTATTTCTGGCGGTAACGATCCGTTGTATGTATTAGATGGTATTCCTATTGAAGCAGGTGTTTTCCGTTCTTTAAACCCGAACGATTTTGAAAACGTAGAGGTTTTGAAGGATGCAGCAGGTGCTGGTCAGTACGGAAGCCGTGGTGCCAATGGTGTAATTGTTATCACTTCCAAAAAAGGTAAAGGTGGTAAGCCGGTAGTTACATTCCGTAGCCAACGTGGTGTGTCTAATGCTCCGCGTCAGGCAAACATCACTTTGTTGAACTCTGAACAACGTTTGGAATATGAAGCAAGAGTGTTGGGTGGCCCCGTGGGATTGTTAGCCAATACTACTACCAACGGTTTTCCTGGGTGGGATTGGAGTCCTAGTAACCCAGCCGTACAAGCAGCTACTCCTGCACAGCAGGCAAATTTTGCTCGTTTGTTAGATTCTACAAAAAGTATCGATCAGCGCTGGCCCGATCAGTTTTTCCGTAATGCCACTTTTGTGCAGGACGAATTGAGCGTAAGCGGTGGTGATCAAAAATTGAGTTTTTTCACCTCTTTGTCTCGCTTTAAGCAGCAAGGTTCTATATTCCGTTCTAATTTAGATCGTTATACTTTCCGTGGTAACATCGATTTCAAAAGCGATCGTTTAACAGTAAGTGTACGTTCATTTGCTGGTTTTAGTGGTTTGAGTAATATCGAAAGTGAAAATGCCGTGGCTTTGGCAAACCCTATTGCCGCTGCATTCCTTGAATTGCCGTACCGCCGTTTACGCCGCCCCGATGGTAGCTTGGCTACTGGTGCCGGTTTAACGGGTGCCAATGCTTATGAGCGTTTATTTGTAACTACCAGCTTATCTAACCAGTTTAAAGGTAATTTAGGTTTAACTGTTCAATACAATATCTGGGATGGGTTAAGTTTTAAAACTACCAACGGTGTTGACTGGAGAAATAACAACGCTAGCCGTTTTATTGACCCTAATTCATTTGCGGGTAGCCTAGTAGTACCTGGTAACCAAGGTTTGTATAACGAAAGCAATGCTGAAAACTTACAGTTGGTAAGCACCACTGGTTTAGTATATAACAAAACATTTGCTAACAAGCATACCGTGAATGCCATGGCTATGATTGAAGCTATTCGTAATCGTTTCAGAAACTTTGGTGCTACTGGTTATGGTTTAAACCCAAGGTTGCCTAACACACCAGCCGCTATTACAGCAGGTACTGCTGCTAATGGCTTGATTCCTGCTATTGGTGGTGGCCGTACCTGGAATGGTTTGTTTAGTGAGTTTTTTATGGCAGACTATACCTACGATCGCAGATTCTCTGTATCGGCTAGTGTACGTAGAGATGCTCCTTCTCAAGTACCTGCGAAAAATAGAAACAATGTGTTCTATACTGCGGGTGCCACTTGGAATATTACCAATGAGAAATTCTTTAAAAAGCAATCTTTCTTAGACGAAGCTCGTATCCGTGCTAGCCGCGGTGAGGCTGCTAATGCTAACGGTTTGCTATCAGATTTTGGATATATTTCTACTTATGGTGCATTTTCTGGTTATGCAGGTGTTGCGGGTATTGTGCCAACATCGCCTGGTAACGAAGATTTCCGTTTAGAGAGCCAAGTTATTTCAAACATTGGTTTGGATTTGAGTTTCTGGAAAAAGCGTGCTCGTGTTACAGTGGATTACTATGTAAAAGATACTCGTAATCTATTTGTTAACCAGCCTTTGTCAAGAACTTCTGGTTTTACTGCACTTTCTACCAATGCTGCTCAAATGCGTAACAGCGGGGTTGACTTCAACTTTAACGTGGATGTAGTTTCTACCAGCGATCTATTGGTAACAGTAGGCTTAAATGGTAACTTTAACAAAAACCGTATACGTAGCCTTGGTTTATTAAGTGAAATTCCTCAAGGTACCGGTATCATCCGTGTAGGTTTACCATTGGGTAGCCATTTCACAGTGGGTTGGTTAGGTGTTGATCCAGTTTCTGGTCAGCCAGTTTACCAAGATATCAATGGTAACCCTACCAATTTCTACTCGGCTGCCAATAACCGTGCTGCATTTGGTACATTTTTACCAAGCTTTACTGGTGGTAGTAGTTTAGATATTACTTATAAAGGCTTTACGTTTAGTGCCTTATTAAGTACAGCACAGGGTATCAAGCGCTTTAACAACGAAAGCTTCTTTTATGAAACTACCAACTCTAACGTGGCGTTCAACAAGCGTGTGGAATTGTTAGAAACTTGGCAGCGCCCAGGCGACAGAACCAACTACCAGAGAATTAGCTCTCAACGTCAGTTCTCGTCTAGAGATATCATGGATGCTTCCTTTATCCGTTTACGTAACGTAACTGTAGCGTACAATTACACTACACCTAAAGGCAAGCCCATTAAAGCTGTGCGTTTTTACATGCAAGCACAAAACTTGTATACTTGGACTAAATGGCAAGGTTTTGACCCAGAAGAAAGCAACAACATTGCTCAGTACGAGTTTCCAAACCCAAGAACCTACAGTGCAGGTTTAGACATTACTTTCTAATTTAAACAGACAGAATTTTTATGAAAATATATAAGAAGTTTTTATTAGCGGCTGTGTTGGGTTCCTCTTTAGTAGCCTGCCGCCGCGACACGGTAGATGCGGTAACCCCCATCGACCAAATACCAGCCACCCAGGCCATCCAAAATATGCAGGATGTGGTGAACGGCTTAAATGGTGTTTACGGTTCGCTAGGTGTAAGAAGAGCATCGCATGTGAGTGCCTACATCACTGACGAGGTTAGGTTAGGTGTTGGTGGTGAGTACCGCAACGTGGGTAATATATTGTTCAACTGGCAATTTGTAAGTGATACCCAAGATTGGAGAGATGGCGAAAATGGTGGTGCATGGACAAACCTGTACACTGTTATCGACCGTGCCAATAGGTTAGTAGAACTAATGGTTCCCGTACCTACGCCCACCGCTGCCGAAGTAGCTTTGAAAGAGCAAATTCGTGGTGAAATGATAGCCATCAGGGCTTTCTGCCACTTAGAGTTATTGCGTTGGTATGCTAGCACGCCACAGTACACACCCAATGCTTTAGGTGTACCCGTGCAAACTACTTTTGTGCGTACGCCAGGCAGTTTCCGCCCTACACGTGCTACACAGCAAGAAGTAATAAACCAAGTAAACTTGGATCTTGCTTTAGCTAGAACCTTGATTCCTGCTACGTTTACTGATAATGGTAGACTTACAAGAAACGCTGTAATAGCTTTGCAAGTACGTGCCGCTGAACATACTAGGAATTGGAATGAGGTAATTACAAGAGCTAATGAAATTATCACGGCTCAGCCTATATCTAATATTGCCAACTACCCTGCTATTTGGACTACTCGTACGTTGACAGCCAACCAAAGCACTGAGGTAGTTTGGAAATACAATATCCAATTATCCAACCTTGGTTTTGCGGTAGGTTCTTTGTTTCAGGATGTAGGAACTGGTGCAGTACAAGCAAGTGCCGCCGTTAAATTAACCAACTTATTTAGTGCATCGGATGTTAGAACTTCCTTGTTCTTCCGTCCGGCTACAGGCCCTGCGGGTCCAAGAAACTTGATTAACAAGTATGGTAGTGTATTTGGTGGTAATGGTGAAAACTTCCAGTACGATGTAAAAGTATTACGTACCTCAGAGTCGTTATTAAGCCGTGCCGAAGCCAATGCAGAGTTGAACAATATTGCTGCTGCCAATGCCGATTTAGCATTGTTACGTAGCAATAGAATTACTGGCTACACACACACCAATATTTCTGACAGAGCAGCTTTAATTGCAGCTATTTTGGAAGAGCGTTACAAAGAGCTTTGTTACGAAGGTTTCCGCCTTTTCGATTTAAAGCGTAAAGGATTGGGTATTCAGCGTGATTTAGGGGATGCTGGTGGATTAACTACCATCCAAAATTTACCTGCTAGCGACTTTAGAATGGTGTTACCAATTCCTCAGCAGGAAACATTTGCCAACCCAAATATGCAACAGAATCCTAACTACTAGTAGTAGGGAATTGTTTACTCTTAAATAATTGAAATAATGAAAAAAATAATAGGATTTTTAGCACTGGGAGCGGTTTTAGCAAGTTGTGGTAAGGAAAATACGTTTACAACCGATTTTGGAAGTGTAAATATTATCAATGCTGCACCGGTAGTAAGTACTGCGTTTGCTCCGTTGCTTCCCACATTTACTTTGTTTGTTGATACCTCCATCCGTGCCAATACAGCTTTAACTTACCGGGGTGCTACTGGCTACCAAGCAGTAACACCAGGTGTTAGAAACTTGAGCTTGCGGTTAGCCGGTAATACCAACCGAGTTTTGTGGACGGCCAACAACCAACAGATTAACAATGGTCAGGGTTACACGTATTTGATATACGATACATTACCCATACCAGTTACTGCTACTTCTACTTACCGTGGTGTGCAGTTGGTAGACGATTTGAATTTACCTGCTACAGGCCAGGCCAAAGTGCGTTTTGCCCACTTAGCTATTAACGCTCCGGCAGTGGATGTAACTTTTACGAGAGTAGTCGGCGGAGTTGATACTGACAGTGTAACGGTTAGAAATAGAGCCTATTTGGGTGCTGCACCAACTTTGGCAACGATAGGGCAAACTGCAACATTTACTAGTTTGCCATCTGGGGTATATCGAGTTACGGCAAGATTGGCCGGAACAAGTACTGCGGTGATTGCAACTAGTTTAACTTTAGGAAACCAATCGATTTGGACATTTTTTGCTGCCGGAACGGCACAAACTAGGCCTCTTTCGTTAGAAAGTTTCCGTCACTATCCATAACCATATAGTCTATTACAGGGCATTGATAAATCGCTTTGTGGCTGTATTTGATGTTTACTGGATTTGGAAGAAGGTTATAGAAGGAGATTAAAATAAAGGCTGTCACGGAAGTACGTGACAGCCTTATTTATTTTTGGTTCAATTTAGATCGGTAATCGTCATCTATGGAAACACTTGAAAAAACATCCAACCCATTGCGGTTTGTATTGGTGTTTCGATTTGATCGACAGTCAGGTTTCCACTTAAATTTCCGTAGCTAGCATAACCTCCCGAATAGCTTGTAGTTATTGAATTTGTTTGTTCCGACCAAGTAACGGGAGTTGACGGTGGCAAGTACGAAATGGCTTCAGATTTCACATGATAAATGCCAGAAAAATTACCGCCGGTGAATACTCCCGATTGTCTATTACCGTAGAAATCAGTGGTTACTCGTATATCCACAGTACTCGAACTTAAATCAGCTGAGGGGATGGTCCACTCAAATCTTCTGTACACTTCTTCTGTTTGTGGTGGACCTGGCCAAGGTGTGTTCGGCCCTGTAGTTCCGCCACCTGGAATTGGGTCGTCACAGTCAGTAAATACAATAGTAGTAGCAGTTCCACTATAGCATTGATTGCATGTCCTAAATAGAAATGTCATTGTTATTGTTCCGTCAGGTGCTATATGGATTAAGAACCAATCCATACATCCTCCTCGTTGGTTGCTAACCTGTTTGCCCTCCACTACTCCCATCGTTTTTTTGCCGTCCTTGTAAACAAACTGATATTGAAAAAGATCGTAAATTGAGAGGAAGGTGATAGTATAGTCCCCAGTAACTTTTCGATTGAAGTAAAGATTTTTAAAAACCTGTAGCCTCTTAATGTCAGGATCTTTTCCGTCGTATTGAACAACCAAAATTTTGTCGATTGATTTCGTTCTGTTGTCCATGTAGACCGCCAAATAGTTTTGAACTGGAAGACTCGCTTGGTTAACAAAATTTAAATTCTTACCAAGGGGTATTAATTCGACGTATTTATCTCCTGGCATTTCCTCTATCCAGCTTTTATTCCATTCAGCACTTGCTAGGATTTGGGCTATTTTCAATTTGCGTTTGGCTGAAATGCCTTCTTGTTGTTTCTGGAGGTAATGTTTTACATTATCATAGTTCCCAATTGGAGTGTCTTGCTTTTTGCAAGAATATAATATTATAAAAAGTAATAGTGCTTTAATTGATATGAGTGTCCTCATTGCGTGTTTTTTTAAATTTTGAAAGAATTGGTATTTAGAACTGTTGGGACGCAAGGGAGGGCTCTTGTTATTCGGTGCTGTCATAAGTGATGTGTTAGGGTTCAAGTTACTAACTGAGTAGATTAGTTATAACAATTTTTTAACAAATTATGAAAAATACTTGTTTGTTGAGTTTTTTAGTTTTCAGAAATGTAAAAAGTATAATATTTCGAAATAGAAAGTAAATGTGGCTATCGCCCAAACGGCTACTTTTTCTGCTATTCCGGCAGGAACATACAGTTTGCGAGTGAAAGTCGCCGGCACCCAAACATTGGCTTTGGCGCCAGCAACGGTTACTATTGGTAACCAAAATATTTTTACCTTCTACGCAGCGGGTACAGCACAAGGGCAAGCATTAACTGCGAATGCCTTCCGTCATTACCCATAGTAGAAAGAATAACTAGAATTGTTAAGGCGGCTGTTGGCAACAACAGCCGCTTTTTTTATGCGTTGGATACCATTGCCTAGGTGTTGGCAGTGTATTTTTGCTCGTTTAGTGGCAATCATAGGCTTCATTTCAAAACTATTGCACCGTTCTTAACATAAAATTGTTAAAATTTTCCTCTTTTTTCACATTTTGTGCAGCTACTGCACCTCGGAAGTTGTCTATGCAACTATATTAGCGTTTGTAGAGATAAGTGAATGATTCGTTGAACAATCTATTAAAATGATAGAGTGTTTAATTTTCATTTACTTTTCGATAACAAAATCCTGTGTTCTATGTTAAGCCAACGTTATCAAACCTCATTTATTCATTAAACCTCAGGTACGTATGAGAAAATTTTTCGCACTTGTTGTGTGTTTAGCCCTCAGTTTGAGTTTGCTGGCACAAACGAAAAGAGTTACAGGTAAAGTACTCGACAACAACGGTAAACCCGTTGGCGGTGCTAGTGTAGTAGTAAAAGGAACCACGGTAGGTACTACCACTTTGGACGATGGTAGCTACGCCATCAATGTTCCTGCTACTGGCAAAACATTGGTAATTAGTAGTGTAAACTTTGAAAAGCAGGAAGTAAACATCGGTTCCAAAACCACGGTAGATGTTTCTTTATCCGCTGTGGATCAAAGTTTGGAAGATGTAGTGGTAGTAGGGTACGGTGTGCAACGTAAAAAAGATGTTACAGCCAGTATTTCTACCGTAAAAGGCGACAATATTAAAAATATACCTGTACAGAGCTTCGATCAGGCCTTATCTGGTAAAGCAGCAGGTGTAAACGTAAGTTTGCCCAACGGTGTACTAAATAACCCCGCTGTAATACGTGTACGTGGTGTAAACAGTATTCAAGGTAGTTCGCAGCCACTAATAGTTATAGATGGTGTGCCTACTTTCCAGGGCGATTTTAGTACCAACCTTTCTGCCAATAACGCTTTGGGTACTTTAAACCCTGCCGATATTGAGGATATTCAAATTTTGAAGGATGCTGCTGCCACCGCTATCTACGGTAGCCGAGCTACCAATGGTGTAATGCTAATTACTACCAAAAAGGGTAAAAACGGCAAAGCAAAAGTAACCTACGATGCTAACGTGGGTTGGAGCAGTCCATTCAATATTTTTGAAGTGTTGAACGCTCAGCAGTACGTGCAAGTTAAAAACGAGGCCTTGCGTAATTTGAATCAGCCCAACGTAAACAGTTCTGGTCAGCCAGCTGGTGCACCGCTGTTCTTTTTAGATACTATTAACGGAAGATTGGTAGATACCAAATGGGCCGATGAAATTTACCAAACCGGTCAGCAGCAAAACCACAGCATTAGCGTAAGTGGTGGTAACGAAAGTACCAAGTACTATTTTAGCACTAACTGGAACAAACAAGAAGGTATTTTACGTACCAATACGTTTGAGCGTAAGCAAATGCGTATGAACATAGAGCATAAAGCCACTAGTTTCTTGAAAATAGGTGGTAATTTTAACTACAGTCGTGGTACTACTTTTTCGCCAAGTACAGGTTCTATTCCTGGAACACCGTTTAACACCGCTGGTAGTGGTCGTTTGGCATTCATTACCGCACCAAACGTTTCGCCCTACGCGGCCGATGGTAGATACAATATCATTGGTATAGATAACCCTACACAGCGTAACAGTTTTAACCAAATAGGCAGAAACCGTAATTTAACCAACAGTGGTTTGGTAAACCCGGCTATGGTACGTGATTTGAACATCATCTCTTCTCAGATTGATCAAATTGCGGCCAACATCAATGCGGAGATTAAGTTTATGAAAGGTTTGTATTTCCGTAGCCAATATGGTGTTAACTACCAAATAGGTGAGGACAAAACTTTTTACAATGCTTTACATGGCGATGGTATACAAACTAGTGCTACTACCGATGATGGTTTAGCCTTCAATGTAATAGGTAAATACAATATCACCAACTTCCAAAACACTTTGACATACGATTTTAAAGTAGGTCAAAAACACAACTTTAATGTGTTGGCGGGCCATGAAGAGCAACGCAGTGTAACAGATCGTTGGGGTGCTAGCCGGCAAAGTTTAGCAGATAATTTCTTTAATGAGTTCCAAGGTAATTTCACTACCAACAATGCTCCCGTAGGTAACTTGATTACGGAAAACTACATTCTATCATTCTTTGGTAGAGTGAACTATAATTTTGATAGCAAGTACTATGTAAGTGTAAATGCCCGTAGAGATGGTTACAGTGCTTTTGCACCTGGTAACAAATGGGGAACTTTTGCTGGAGCCAGCGTAGGTTATAACATTTCTGAAGAGAAGTTTTGGAAGAACCTAAAAATTGAAAACATAGTAGATAATGTAAAATTACGTGCTAGCTACGGCCAAATAGGTAGTGTAAGCAGCGTAGGTAATTTTGCCGCTCTTTCTACTTTTGGTTCGTTCCAATATGGTTTGGGTAACCCCACCTTATTCTTCAACCAAGCGGGTAACCGTGATTTGCGTTGGGAAAGCTCGGATAAGTTAGATGTTGGTATTTCCTTCACTACTTTGAAAGGCCGTGTAAGTGTAGATTTAGGTTATTACAACACGAAGTTGAAAGACTTGATTATTGATGTGCCTACACCTCCAAGTTTAGGTATACCGGGTAATACTATTGCTGCCAACGCTGCTAGTATGCGTAACCGTGGTATAGAATTAGCCATCAACGCTAGCATCATCCAGAAGAAAGATTTTAACTGGAATGCCAACTTCAATATTGCTACCTTAAATAACGAGGTAACTTCTCTAGCACCGGGTGTACCTGAAATTATTGGTACTACACAGCTAGAGCGTACCAATATTACACGTGTTGGTCAGCAAATTGGTAGTTTCTTCTTAGTACGTACCAATGGTGTAGATGCTGCTACTGGTCGCCGTATCTTCGTTAATGGTGCAGGCAGAGAAGTATTGTTCGACTTTAGTAACCCTGTGGCTGCCGCTCGTTGGACTTTCCGCGACGATGGAACACAAGCACCAGCTATCGACCTTGCACGTGATGGTGTAGTTGCCGGTCGTGCATTGCCTACCGTGTTCGGTGGTTTCAACAATACGTTTAGCTATAAGCAGTTCGACTTGGGTGTAGACATTTTCTACAGCTTTGGTAACGATGTATATTTTGGTTCTAGAGCAGGTTTACTAGATCAGCGTTTCTGGAACAACAGCACATTAGTATTGAACAGATGGCAGCGCCCAGGCGATGTAACCGATATACCACGGGTGGTGTTTAACGATAACATCTCTAACGGTTCTGGTATTCCTATCACTGCCAATTTATTCAATGGTAATTTTGTACGTTTCCGTACCATTACCTTTGGCTACACGTTTGACCGCGATTTATTGGCTAAAGCAAAAATTACTGGTTTACGTGTGTATGCACAAGCCTTTAACCCTTTCATAATTACTAGCTACCCCGGTGCCGACCCTGAAATTTCAGTAAACGGTTCTAGTGCTTTAACACCAGGTGTGGATAGAAATACTATCGGTCAGGCTCGTAGTTTCAACTTTGGTTTAAGCTTGAATTTTTAGAAGACATTTTAAAACATTCATCCAAAAAATCAATTAAAAAAGTATAATATGAATTATATAAAAAATCTGAAAACAGCGGCTATAGCCTTTACCGCGGTGGTGGGCTTTGCAGCATGTAACAAACAATATTTAGAGCCCATACCACAAACGGTAATATCGGATGCTAGTGCCTTTGAAACGCCTGACCGTATATTACAGCAAGTTTTTGGTGTGTACAGTCAACTAAAAAATGGTAACTTTTTAGGAGGTAGAACCATTGTTTATAACGATGTACGTGGCGAAGATTGGGTAAACGTAACGGGTAACGTAGTTACAGCGGTAAACGTGTGGAACTTTACGTTGATTAGTACAGATAACCAGGTAGAAAACCAGTGGGCCGTGGGTTACAGTACCATCAACCGTGCTAATGTGTTGATAGCTGGTATAGATGCCAACCCAGGTGTATTGCCAGCTAGTTTGGCTAATCGCTACAAGGCGGAGGCACGTTTTTGCCGTGCACTAGCTAATTTTTATTTGGTAAATGCTTACGGTCGTCGTCCGTTCAATGCCGATAATGGTGCTAGTTTAGGTATACCATTACGTTTAACAGCTAGTACTAGCAATGCAGGTGCTAGCCAGCCACGTGCTACTGTAGCCCAAGTTTATAATGCTATTTTAGACGATTTAAACTTTGCGGAAACCAATTTACCCTTAAGCTATATGGGAAGCAGTGATAGCAATGTGGTACGTGCCCACCGCAATAGTGCAATTGCCTTTAAAACCCGTGTATTAATGCACATGAACCGTTGGGCCGATGTTATTACAGAGGCTAACAAGTTAGTGCCAGCTACTGCTCCGTTCCAAACTAGCAGTGGTGTAACACATAGGTTAAACCCAGCGTTTTTAACTACTTTCCGCACGTACACTACTCCTGAGAGTATTTTCAGCCTACCAATGACGGTGTTAAATGCTCCCGGTACACAAAATGGTTTAGGTACCTACCATAATGCTGAGTTTGCCTTGAACCCCAATGGTATATTGGCCGATGCTGGCTGGGGTGCTGCCGATGCACGCCGTGCATTGGTAAGCGGTACGGTACAGCCTATCAGGTACACAAAGTACAATAGCGATAACGACAACTATGTGGCTATCATCCGCTATGCAGAAGTTATGCTGAACTTGGCGGAAGCATTGGCTCGTCAGGCCACAGGTGTGGATGCTAGAGCCCTAGCTTTATTAAACGCCATCCGCCAACGTAGCGATGCTAGTGTAACCTTAGCACCCACTACTAGAGATGAGTTAATTGCCGCCATTCTAAACGAGCGTAGAATTGAATTTTTGGGCGAAGGTTTAAGAACCCAAGATATTCAACGCCAAAACATAGCCTTCCCTGCTAAAGGAAGTGTTGGTGCAGTACAGCCCACCGCGGTGGCTTATGTTTGGCCTATACCAGCCAGTGAATTATTGTACAATACGGCTATGGTTCCTAACCAATAGTACCGTACAGGAATAAAAATTAAGAAGCCTCACAGCAATAAGCTGTGGGGCTTTTTTCGTTATATGTTGTAGTATCATTTGAAAAGTGATTGTTAACCTATTGTTAATATGGCAGTGGGTAAGAGCTTGTAATTTTGCCACAAATAGTACTAACATGAGTAAACTCTTTACCCTTTGTGTAGCCCTTATATTTTGTTGTACAGTACATGCACAGCCTGAAGGTGTTGGATCCGACCCTGCTACCAACGATGTGCCATTGGATGGTGGATTATTGGCCTTGGCCGTAGCTGGTGCCGCTTATGGTGCTAACAAGCGTAGAAAAAGTACCCGTAAGTAAATATCTATTCATAAAGGTGATAACAGTGGATAGTAGTACGCTAAGCTATATTACCAGTAATTGACTTATTTATCAGCTGTTGAGCCAATTTTTCCAACCCAGTTTCATATTGTTTTGTTAATGATTCGTTAACACAAAGCAACCTTTGCTAAATTATTTTTGTACCTGAAAAAGTATTGTATGCGTATCTTCTTTAATGTTCTTGCAATTCTAGTAGTTTTATTTACAAATATCATCGTAACCCGCGGACAAAATGGGCATTTGAATTTCTCTCAGGGAAGCACAAATAATGAAGTTGCTACGTTAGCTAACACTGGCTTTGGTGGAATAAGAACGGGCACTGCGGGAGGTGGGTGGTCATTGGTCAATACAACGAGTCCCTCTATCGGTGATGGTTTTCGTTTACGCGGAAATGCACCGAGTACTGGCTCCATAAACTCCGTGGGGATTACATCAAATCAATACGGAACACCTTCTACCACAAGTACCATAAGCTTCGAAGTTTTACTTAACAATTCTCCAGGCACATGGTTGTTTTTTTGTGGTAATGCGTCTGCGACCGGAAATACTTTTGGTACTGCTCAGTCTGGTACTTTTACAGGAAGTGAAGTATTTGCCGGAGTTCGTTGGACTGTTGCATCGGGCGGGGTGGTAACTACTTCTTACAGAAATGGAAATAATTGGACAAATCTGCCGGCAGGAACTTTTGCAGGTAGCACTCAATACACTGTTACTGTAGTGTCCAACAATAGTGCTTCGACGGTAAATTATGGCAGTGGACAGTCCGTAAATTCGAACACATTTGACCTTTGGGTAAATGGTGTACTTGTAGGCGATAATCTTTCAAAAGCACAGTTAGCGGCGAATACCAACATTTTGGCGTTTCGGTTCTATGGTGAAAACTCTCCAAGTAACCTTTCTAACATATTTTTAGATAATATTAAATGGTGGAACTCTTGCGTGGCGCCGTCAATTAGTATTTATGGGTCATCTGCACCGGCGACAAACACCTACACGGACTTAAATGTATATTCCGATGTAGCGCTTTCGAATCCTATATCCGTATTGGGTTCGGTTGAAATACCTAATACTAACACGCTGACCACAAATAGTAATTTAATATTAGCCTCGAACGCCAATACCACTGGTTCGCTGGGCAATATTGCTGGTACTATAATCGGTAACCTTACTGTTCAGCGTTTTATTCCATCAAAAACCACCAGAAAATGGAACTTTCTTGCATCGCCTGTGGCAGCTACTGTACGGGATAGCTGGCAGCAGCAAACTTTTATTACGGGTATTGGTACAGGTGGCACACCTTGTGGTACAGGTACGGGTAACGGCGGTGTAAACGACCGATACAATAGCAACGGTTTTGATGCTACAGTAGCTAATGCTGGTACCGTGTTTACTTATAATGGCGTGGCTCCAGTAAATGGCAGCAGATGGGAACCCATTACTTCTACCGGGTTTAATTTAGTGCCAGGTAGAGGATACAGAATAAATATACGCGGTAGTAGAGGTGCATCCGATGCTAATTGCACCAATCTCATAAACAGCGGTACACCCAATACACCAGATGCTGTTACATTAGCTGCAACCGGTCCGGTTACGGCCGGCGTAAACGCTGGTACAGTAACGGTAACGCTCGATGGCGGCAACAACGATTTTACTTTGTTGGGCAATCCTTACCCAAGTACCATTGATTTTGATTTGTTCAGAACTACCAATTCTGCAGCAATATTTGATGGTTTTTGGCTGTACTCGCCACAGGTAGCTAACTCCAATTACACCACGGTAAATGGCAGCACCGTTACCAATGCTCCTAGTGGTGAAACTGCTACTACCCTTAAGAAGTTAGCAAGTGGTCAAGCCTTTTTTGTACAAAATATCGGTGCTAATAACCAAACGGTGAGTTTCCAGGAATCGCATAAAGTAGCAGGTACTTCCGGTAATTTCAGAACTACACAAACGGGTAATTACGATTGGGCGAGTAGCATGCTGCGTTTAGGTTTGCAAAACTCCAGTCAGCAATTATTAGATGAATTAGTAGTACGTTTTGGTGCTGATGCTAATATTAGCAATAGTAACTTAACCACTTTAGATGCGGTGAATATTAGCGACTTTTCTACTGCAATAGCCACGCTAAAAAATAACCGTAGAATAGCTATTCAAACACGTACGCTTCCTTTTGTGGCCGATACGGTTCCTTTAGAAATTCGTGCAGCTACAGCGGGTAACTATCAATTGGTGGCAAGCGATTTTGTAAATTTTACCGCTGCGGAAAGTATAGTTTTGGTAGATACCTACACCCAAACTAGCACCAACTTAAAGGCAAATAATAGCTATAGTTTTACGGTAACTACCGACCCTGCTACCGTGGGTACACAGCGTTTTTACCTAGTGTTTAGAGGTGCTGCAACATTGCCAGTAAACTTTACCAACATTTTTGCCAAATACCAGCAGGCCAATACCGTACAGGTAAAATGGCAGGTAGCTAGCGAAACCAATATAGAGAAATATAAAGTGGAGTTTAGTACCAACGGTACAC
This sequence comes from Bacteroidota bacterium, assembly GCA_004292605.1. Lineage (GTDB taxonomy): Bacteria > Bacteroidota > Bacteroidia > Chitinophagales > Chitinophagaceae > UBA10646. Next base: position 39 of record RDXK01000108.1, on the reverse strand, counting down.
AGTTTAGTACCGCAGCCGAGGTAATTGCGTCAGGTAATA
>RDXK01000302.1 GCA_004292605.1 Bacteroidota bacterium | reverse complement strand
TTCATAGTTTTTGCCTTTTTGCTGAATATATTGACCTACAAAAAATCCGAATACTACTTGCACAATGGCAGGTACGGTACTTACAAGGCCTTCCGGATCAAATGGCACACCTTCACCTTTATAAATATGGTTACTGCCCAGCAGGTATCTATCTACATGGGTGCCCCAAAATCCTTCCAAGCTAAACGGGTCGGCAGTTTTTGCAAAAACAAGGGTTAAAAACCAATATCCTAATAATAGTACAGCACTTGCTACAAAAGCTCCTCTAGTTTTCAGAAAAAACACCAAAAAGCTAGCTGCACAATAGCACAAAGCTATCCGCTGAAGTACGCCAAGAATTCGAAGGTTCTCCCAAGTTTTAAACACCAATTCATCGTTGCTCCATTTTACAAAAGGGCTCCAATTAAGCAACAAACCTATCAGGAATATCAGCGCCGTTCGCTTTAGCACTTTCTTTAAAAAAAACGATGTGCCTTTGGCTTCAAAACCAGGCATCACAAAACTCATGGCATTACCTACGGCAAATAAAAAAAAGGGGAAAACTAAGTCGGTAGGTGTGCACCCGTGCCAAGGGGCGTGTTCCAGCGGACCATAAATATGGCTCCAGCTGCCGGGGTTATTTACAAGTATCATTAATGCTACAGTGGCACCTCTAAATACATCGAGCGAATAGTAACGCTTATCCATACCGCAATTGTTTCATTGGCAAAATACGTTAACAAATCGTTGCAAGCCTCATATATAAATTTATTATGAACGTTGTACGGTGTTAACATTAGCTTAGTAAAACCCCTATATTTGCCGCCATTACCTCCCCCCAAAACAAAGGTTATTGTGCGTACTTTGTACGTTTCGGCTGTTGTAACTGCTTGATTTACAATAAAATGTTGTGACTCAGAACGGCGAAGCCATAAAAAAAGCTATGAAAGTTTTACAAAATAAATTTCTATCATTTACTGTATTGTTCTGCCTATTAGTAGGTGGTTTACAAGCACAAGATTTATTAAAGCGTGGTAATTTGGCTACTGTACGGGTAGATCAATTAACGGACGCGGAGATAATAAAGTATCAGCAGCAGCTAAAATCCTCCGGTTTAACCGAGGCTCAAGCGGAGCAAATAGCCCTTTCACGGGGTATGAGTCCTGGAGAAATAGCCAAGCTTCGTCAGCGAGCTAATGCGTTGAATGCGGGTGGTACTAACACGCCGGTTCGTAAGCCGCCTGTAGTAGGAGCCGCTTCTGGTGAAAAAAAGCAAATCATTACCAATAACCCTGATGAGGGTACACAAGCTACGGCGCCACCTTCTACCATTGACCCAAAAATTTTCGGTTCAGAGTTATTTTCCACACCAAGTTTAAGTTTTGAGCCTAACCTAAAAATTGCTACTCCTTTAAACTATGAGTTGGGGCCTGATGATCAAATTCAAATCACCGTTTTTGGCGTACAAGAGGTAGCACACGATTTAGCTGTTTCCACCGAAGGAAGCGTATATGTGCCCAATGTGGGACAAATAAAAGTGGCTGGTTTAACCTTTGAGGCAGCTACTAATAAAATAAAAACTCAAATGGCTAATTCGGCTTATCCAACTATCAAAAGTGGGATGTCAAAATTTGCCATGAACCTATCAAAAATTCGTAGTATAAAAGTTACGGTGGTAGGTAGTAATAGGCCGGGAAGTCTTACGTTATCATCTCTTTCTACCTTATTTAACGCTTTGTATTCTTGTGGTGGACCAAGTGCTAACGGAAGTTTCCGAGAAATTGAGTTGATACGGAACAATAAAATAGAGCGTAAGGTAGATTTGTACAAGTTTTTGTTATACGCAGATCAAAGCGATAATGTACGGTTGCGAGATAATGATGTTATACGCATACCAGTTTATAAGAATAGGGTAGAACTTGCAGGTGAGGTAAAGCGTCCGGGTATTTTTGAAATGCTTCCCGGCGAAAGTTTTGCAAGTGCTGTACAGTTTGCGGGTGGTTTTACCGAGAATGCATACCGAGCGAACGTAAAAGTAATACAGCTTACGAACAAAGAGCGTAGGTTAAGAGATATTGATAATGAAGATTTTGGAAAGTATTTCCCATTAAGTGGCGATAATTTTGAGGTGGGTAAGATACTCAACAAGTTTGAAAACCGAGTATTGGTGCAAGGTGCTTTAATGCGTCCAAGTAGTTTTGCCCTTAACAATGGTATGCGGGTGGCTGATTTGATAAGAAAGGCAGATGGATTGCGGGAAGATGCCTATACCCAGCGTGCCATTTTGTTGCGTATCCGGGAAGATTTAACCAAGGAAGTGGTGGCGGTAGATATAGCCAAAGCCTTGGCGGGAGATGTTAGTCAAAATATATTACTACAAAAAGATGATCAACTTACTGTTAACTCCATTTTTGAGTTACGAGATCAATTTACCGTAAGTATACAAGGAGAAGTACGTAAAGGTGGAAGTTTCCCATTGGTGGATAGTTTGAATCTGAAGGATTTAGTGTTTTTGGCGGGTGGTTTAACAGATGCAGCCTATTTGCAAAGAGTAGAAGTAGCACGATTTATCCGCAGAGATACATTAACTGCCGACGATACCCGCTTAACAGAAGTGTTTACCGTGGACAATGCCGATGATTTAAGTGTAAACGGTAAGGGTTTGATGTTAAAACCGTTCGATGTAGTTACCATCCGCAGAAAGCCTGGTTACAAGCAGCTACAAAGCGTAGCCATTACGGGTGAAGTACAGTTTCCTGGTCCGTATGTATTAATTGACAGAAACGAAAAACTGACCGATTTGATAAAACGTTCAGGAGGTTTTACCCCTGAAGCGTTTGTGGAGGGGGCATTTTTGAAAAGACAAAATAAATCTGACCTTACCGACCAAGTAAAAAGCGATAAAGTAGCTAAAATACAGGAACAGTTAAAAGATACTACTGGCCGAATTGTTGGGGAAGTGGAAAGAACGGTGGACAGAATACCCGTGGATTTAGCAAAAGTTCTTGCAAACCCGGCTATTCCTGATAATTTGCTTTTGGAGGCAGGCGATGAGTTATTTATTCCAAAATTTGATGCCCAAGTGCGAGTAAATGGGGAAGTAATTTTTCCTACACAATTGCCGTTTTCCGGGACTAACTCCTTTAAAGATTATGTAAACGCAGCGGGTGGATTTTCCGCCAATGCCCTGAAAAGAAAGAGTTATGTTATTTATGCGAATGGAAGAGCTGACGTAGCAAAAAAATTCCTATTCTTTCGCACGTACCCTAAAGTAAAGCCCGGTGCTGAAATAGTGGTTCCAAAATATATTGCGAAAGAGCAGAAAAAGCTTAGCACTGCCGAGATTATTGGCTTAAGTTCCGCAGTAGCAAGTATGGCAGGCGTAGTAATTGCAATTTTAAACTTTACAAGGTAGCAGTATGACTAGCTCTTCGAAGGAAATGACTTTTCGGGATTTGATATCTTCAGTTTCAGCGGCTGTTAAACATCTTATCACCAAATGGCGACTTTTACTTTTGGCAGGCTTCATCGGTGGATGCATCGGTGGTGTTTACGCAAAATTTATAGCAGTGCCACAGTACACCGGAGAACTTACCTTTGTTCTAGCTAACGAATCTAAGGCAGGCGGCCTCGGTGCTCTAGCG
>RDXK01000301.1 GCA_004292605.1 Bacteroidota bacterium | reverse complement strand
TAACGTGTTTTCTAACAGTTGTCTACGTTCTGCCAGGGGTTGGTTTCGGATGTCCACACCGTTCCATTCTAGTATATCATAACAAATCAACGACACAGGAGCCTCTAACAGCTGTTTCTTGGATACTGTTTTTCTACTGATGCGTGTCTGCAAGTTTTGAAATGGTAGCGGTTTCCCATCTTTATAAGTAACAATCTCGCCATCTAACACCGTACCATCGGGCAGGTAATTTACCGCCGCATGTAGTTCAGGAAACTTATCGGTCACTAACTCTTCACCTCGGCTCCAAATATATAATGTGTTGTTTCTTACAATCAATTGGGCTCGTATACCATCCCATTTGTATTCGGCTTGCCATTCCTGGCAATCGCCCAATTCTTGCACCGGTTTATCTACTGCATAAGCCAAATAAAAAGGGTAGGGTTTGGAATAGTCGGCATTACCATCGCTTTGTAATAATGTGTGTAAACTTGTTTCGGCGGGGTTCCAATGCCCCATTAACTTATGGGCTATTTCTCCACTTGGCTGCTGCATTACTTCCGCTAAAGCATTTACCACGGTTTGTCGGGATATTCCCACCCTAAAACTGCCACTCATTAATTTGTTGAACACAAATTTTTCTTGTGTGGAAAATAGCTGCCATTGCCGCTCTATAAACTGTTTCTTTACCGTTACATCGGTAGTTTGTAATCGAAGTAATTCTTGCAATATATCATCTATATCGCCTGCGTAATTTTTTGTGTGTTCAGTGTTTTGTGTAATAAGGGCAATGGTTTCGCCCAAATCGCCTACGGCATGGTAGCACTCTAAAAAAAGCCATTCGGGTATATTAGCTTGTTCTGCTGCAAGTACTTGCAATTCCTTGGTGGGCAATAATCGCTTCGGTCGCCTACCAGTAAACAACGCCACTACCCACACAGCATCCTTGGCGGGTGCTTCTTTAAAATATTGTACCAGGGTTTGATGTTTTACACTGCTTTTAGTGGTTTCATCTAACCGCTGTACTAGCTGAGCAAATAAATAAAAGCCACTATTCATATTACATACAGGTAAAAGGAACCAATTGTGGATACGCTTTTAATTGTAACAAGAAGTTGGAGAAAACGTTTAGTTGGCCGTTCAATTGTACAAAAACTATGGTAAAGGCTACGCCGTATACGCTGCCCCAAAAATGGGCTGCATGGCCTACACCATCGTGTCGGTTGCGTTTATCTAAATAATAACTGATACCTAGGTACACTATTCCAAAAACAATACCCGGAATATCAATAGGTATTAAAAAAATACGAATGGGAAGTTGCGGAAGTAGCGTAATACCAGAAAACACCACAGCAGAAACTGCACCAGAGGCCCCCAACGCATTATAGCTTGGTGTATGCTGATACTGAAAATAAGTAGGTAAGGAGGAAGCCACCAAGGCAGTGATATACAATGCTAAAAAATAAATAGCTGCATTGCTTCCAAATACGCATGGGTGAGCAAAAGCATATTGTTCTAACAAGCTGCCAAAGCTATACAGGGCAAGCATGTTAAATGCCAAGTGGGCAATATCGCCATGTATTAAACCGTGTGTTAAAAAGCGATAGTATTGGTTTTGTGTACGTATAGCATAGGGGTTAAACATGGCCTTACCAAGGTATTGCTCCTGCGAGAAACTTAAAAAACTCACAATACAAGTGACGGCGATAATAGCAATGGTAATGATGGGTTCGCTAAACATGATGATATTTTTCGTTATGAATAATGGTGTAAGCTCGGTACACTTGTTCTGCTAAAAGTAAGCGAACTATCATGTGCGGAAAAACTAAATTAGATAAGCTCCATATAATATTAGCTCGCTGCATTACTTGCTCATGCACACCAAAAGCACCACCAATAATGAATACCAGTTTTTTACTACCCGCTTGCCATTTTTCTATTTGTTGGGCTAATTGTACGCTGTTAAAAAGTTTACCGCGTTCATCTAGTAATATCACCCAATCGGTAGGTTCTAAAGCGGCTAGCAAAACTTTTGCTTCCTCCCGTTTTTGTACCTCGGGTTCCGCGGTGGCTGTTTTTTTGGGCGAAGCAATGATATGCCACTGCACCGAAGCATAATGCTGAAGCCGTTTTGTAAATTCTGCAATGGCAATTTGTAAACTAGCATCATGTGGTTTGCCTATGGCAATAAAGTCGATTTTCATGCAGTAATCTGCGGGTTTTTAAAATGAAAGTTTAATAATGGATTAAAAAACCTGCGATAGACGCAAATAAAAAATAGAAATTGCACCAAAGGGTCTACTTTTAACATGTTTCTAACTTTTCAATCAAAATAACAAAAAAATGACCAAAGCGATTGCATGCCGATGGGGCTTAGCTATCCTAGCTTGCCTATTTAGCGTTGTTACTTTTGCCCAAACCGTGGTTACAGGAAAGGTTACCGATAAAAAGGGCGCTGCCCTGAGCGGTGTTTCTGTATCGGTGCCGGGTGGAGGTGCCATTACCGACGATAAGGGAAGCTTTTCCTTACCCATTAAGGTACGTGCCAGCCAAGTAAACCTTACCTTTTTTAGCGTGGGCTTTAAGCAAGTAATAAAGCAGGTAGACCTTACTAAAAAGCCGTTAGAAGTAACGGTGGTATTGGAGGAAGATGTACTAGGATTAGATGAAGTAATAGTAACGGGAACCACAGCAGGTACTACCAAAAAACAATTGGGTAACTATGTGGCCACCGTAAAGGCCGAAGATTTGAACAAAGGTGCCGCCGGTAATGTGCTACAAGCACTACAAGGTAAAACTGCCGGTGCTCAAATTTCACAAAACTCGGGCGACCCAGCAGGTGGACTATCGGTTCGTTTGCGGGGTATTAGCAGTATCAGTGGTTCATCGGAACCTCTATATATTGTAGATGGTGTGATAGTAAACAACGGAACTAACCGTGTAACCAACACACAAGGCAACTACGATGGTGCCAATGTGGTAGGTACTATTGGCCAAAGCAGAATGGTAGATATTAACCCGGCCGACATTGACCGTATTGAAGTACTAAACGGTGCCGCTGCCGCTGCTATTTATGGTAGCCGAGCCAATGCCGGTGTGGTACAAATATTTACCAAGCGTGGCAGCAGTGGTGCGCCAAAGATTACTTTCTCTACAAGGGTAAACACCAATTCATTGCGCAAAAGATTGAGCTTTAATTCTGCCCCCACCAAATTTGGCGGACCCACCGATGGTCCTGGTGCTTTGACCCAAGATATTTTGACCTTAACGGCACTTACCACCTCACCCGTTACCCGCTATGACTACCAAGACCAGATTTTTAGAACTGGATTGGGAACAGACAACAACATCATACCAGCCAGTGCTTTGCTCAAACTAAACCTGCGTTGGTTTACCCAAGACGACAGAAAAATCATGCTGGACGGCATCAAAAGAATCAACGAGGGGATTGCTTTGGCCAATAATTTACCCAAAGAGCGCTACCCTGTCGTAAAAGAAAAACAATATGTGTTGCCCTTGAAAAATGACCCCGCTTTGGTAGACAAAGTGCAACCTGCCCTGAGCAAATTCTTGGGCGAAGACAAGAATTTAAAATTCCCTGCCGTGATGGGTTCAGAAGATTTTCACCACTTGGTCAAAGACTATCC
>RDXK01000300.1 GCA_004292605.1 Bacteroidota bacterium | reverse complement strand
GCAGGGAGTTTTTTTCGTTTAGCGGACAAAAAATATTTTTAGCTACATTCTTTTACAGCCTTGATTTTTTGTTTCTTTTTTATCAAGAAAAAAGAAAGGACGAAATGCCTTCGATTCAGCTATTCGACATGTTCCGTAGGGCATGTCGAATTACCAATAAAACAGGATTTCAAATCCGTTTGACGCCTAAACGCACATCTACCCGTAGTTTGAAGTGTTGGCGGTGAAGAACACAACCAACGGCGGAACACAAAAATGCCTCTTTCAAAAGGAATACACCCGTTGAAAGAGGCATTAATTCAAATACTATACTACTCTACTACAACGGTAATAGATTTACTGTATGAACCATCCTTATAAGTAAGGTAATATATTCCTGATGGTAACCCATCTATAGGCAACTTGTAATTGCTAGCAAGTTGCTTAAACTTGTATTCTCTTACTAAAGTGCTTCCAGCCGCCCTATATAACCCAATAGATATATTAGTTGCGGATTGACCAGCCGTGATGGCAACATCTTGTTTGGTGGTAGCCGTTTTTGAAGTACCATTTTTGGGATAGGAAGCTTGCAAGCTAATAACTCCTTTTGCCGGGTTAGGGTTAGCAGTTATAGCAAAACCACTATTGGTCATACGACCCCAAGTTGGGCAATCGCTTACCACATCAAAAATTCTAACAGTTTCTTCTACACTAACTCCGCACTCATTTCGGTGTTTCACAAATACTTCATACACTCCGGGGAATTCAGCAATTACGGTATAAAACTGCGAATTAAAGCCTGAGGTATATGTAACACCTCCGTATCTATAACCCCATTCCCAACCTGCCACAGCTTCATTAGGATAAACATTAGTGGCCATCAATTGTAAAAATGTACCGGCAACAAAGCAAGTAGGCTCAGGACCATATGGTGCAGGATATAAAACAATATTGAACGTGCGTGGGTTAGTACCAACCTCTATTGCCTTAACGTCTGGTTGTGAACTTGCACAAACATTATTTATATGGGCGTAGACAAAGGCAATGCCATTACTAATGCCAGTAATGCTAGTACTTAATCCTGTAGCAGAACCTAGCGTAGCCGCCGGCGAACAGCCCCAAGTAACTACAGAGTTGTTAAATAAGGTACCAGATAAACCTACAAAATTTGTTTCGCCGATACAAAGAAGATTAGGTCCACCAATGGTGGGCTTACCACACTCGGTAAAACAATAGTCGGTATTGGGTATGCCTTGCATAGTATTAAACATCCAAGTACTATTACGTTTGGTAAACCTGCCGCTAGCTATGTTAAACTGGTTTACGCCGCCATTATCGGTACCCTCGTGGCAGTTAAAGCTAGCCGCTGCCGACCTATTTAACCCACTTATTGGTATTGCTAATAATTTAGAATAATCATCTGCCACTGGGTTTTGAATATCCAAAGCACTTACACGAGATATATAACTGTAGATAGGATTTTGAAAGGATACATCAAAAAATTGTGATGATGGATAAATAATATTAAAGTAGCTAAAAAGTGTAATGGGGGTGCCGTTAATTGCAAGTAATCTAAAGTTCAAGTCTTTTAAATTATTTGTACCCCCTGCAAAACTTTCATAAGGCAAAATATTAGAAGGATTATATCTTTCGAATGGTCCTTGAGAATAAACAGCACTTCTGCCAATTTTTATTGTAAACAGTGTAACACAAGCATAACCGAAGGGATCACAAAGTTTTGTTTTTAACTTTAAATATATCTCTCTTGTCATTGCTGCGTAGCTAATGCTTTTATTAGTTCCAAGAGTTGGCAAGGCATTTACTTTAAGTTTTATTTTGTAGCCAATACTAAAACCCAATGTAAACTTCACCTTTGCTAAACAAAGGCCAAAAGGGCCACGCCAAATGCAAAGGCTATATAAAGGAATATTAGGAATTAAAGCAGCTGGGTCATCATCAATTTTTTGCTCGTAATCTAGCATTGTAATACCTGGCTGGGTTACTTGAGTACCACATTGAGAACCCTGACTTATTGCCACAAATTGATAAGTAGGAGTTATGCCACCAGAAGAAGGAAAATCTACTATGGCGTGGTAGCCACCAGTAGGCGAAAGAAAGGTATTTTAACTGACAATTGCTCCATCTACTTTGTGTAAATAAAACTGCAAAAACACAGGCGAGTTTTTTAATTTTTGCCTGTCGGAAAATTGCTTAATCATTCTTCTAAATGGTGTACCCCAATAATCCATTTCGCCAAAGTCTTCTGAAAGGTGCTGATAGCCAAGGGGCATGTAAGCCCCTTGGTGGGGTGCATCGTGGGTTACTAGTAGTCTTGTTTCATGAGTAGGACTCGCCGGGTTGGCTCTTGTCATTTTGGCTAAAGCATACCTGCTAATAAGCCCGCCTAACTCTATACCCATTACCACATTCTGTTCTTTTACGCCACTTGCATTGTTTACTTTTTGGCTGTTAATGTAGTTGAGCATATTGATAAGCATATCGGCATTATGCTCTATTTTATCTAGCGTGTAGTAGTTTATGTATATTAAATCGTACCCAGCCACATCATCTAATTGGGCGTTGAAATCGTAGCCAACAATGTTTTCATTCCAGTCTTGTAATAATTTTCTTAAATTCTTTTTTAAAGAGGGTGGTGTGTTGGGGTCAATATCGGTTTCATCTAATCCGTTAATGATGATGAGGGGTTTTACCAACTGGTTGGCTAGGGCTGTGCCTTGGCGTAGCCTGCTATAAATTACCTGCATAGTACCATTGTGTGGGGTGGGTGCTGTATTGGCAAAGCTGCCACCAAGCGGCAGTATATTACCTGCCACATACCTCGCACCTACATTTGCTGCCACGTGTACGTATTGCAGGCTATAGCACTCATACACGCTGCCATCGGTACACACCACTTTTATAGCAAAAGGTTTGTACCCACTACTATCACTAAATGTTTGTGTAAATGTACCACCACTAGCAAGCGTTTGGTAGCCTGCACCTTGGTAAAAGTTAATACTTACACTGCTTATTTGCTTGCCACAATTGCTATACACCAAGCTGCTATTGTAAGTAAGGGTGATGGTGCCTGTGGCAGTAGCCTCATCATTAATAGGGCAGGCAGCGAAAAAGTTTACAGTTTGGTAAGGGCTTTGGCTACGCCCTGCCACATCGTAATAGCTGCCATTGCTAAAACTAAGAAGGTTGTTGATTACTGCCATTTCGTGCAAAGTATCGTACCTGCTAATGTTGAATATTAAAGGTGTAGCAGCATTATACAGCATTGGATCAATGGTATTGTTTACACTTTCTATACTTGGTAGGTTGGGTGCTGTGGGGTTTATTTTAGCACTCAATAAATCATTGAGCGTAAGCCTAAACACATTTATATTAGGTATAAAGTTACTATCAGTCATTTGCCCATTGTACCTTGTCTTTTTTAGGAAAGCTGCACCATAATCGTTTAAGTAGCCTGTGGGTATTGCTGATTTATTAATATATTGGTAAATATTATCCAATGCTACTCTATCGGCAGTTGGAGTTTGCGAACTTACTTTTATAATTTGCAAAAAGCATAAAATTATAAGTATTAACTTTTTCATTGTAATTTATTTTTGTTTTTAAAATTTGTAATCAAAGCGTCCATTGGTTACTTCATAGTTTCCACAATTCTTTG
>RDXK01000299.1 GCA_004292605.1 Bacteroidota bacterium | reverse complement strand
CCACTCTATAAATGTAAACGAAGAATGTATTATACCGTTACAGTTTCTGTAGGTAGTGTGGCAGTATCGGCATCAGTAGCCGTAGTTTCCAACAATTTCTTTTCTTCAAAAGGGCGTTTGCCTACTAATTCCTCTACATCCGATTTAAACAACACTTCTTTTTTCAATAATTCTTGGGCCAATTTTTCTACTTCAATACGCTTATCGGCCACCAATGCTACGGTACGTTTGTATGCTTTTTCAATGATGCCTCTCACCTCTTCATCTATTAGTTTCCCCGTTTCCTCACTGTAAGGTTTTGAAAACTGGTTTTCGTTTTGAGGATCGTAGTAGCTAATGTTACCTACCTTTTCGTTCATACCATACACGGTAACCATGCTGTAGGCAATACGGGTAATCTGCTGTAAATCGTTACTAGCACCGGTAGATATTTTACCAAAGAAAACTTCTTCGGCGGCACGGCCACCCAATGTCATACAAATTTGATCTATCAGCTGCTCTGTATTGTACAAATACTGCTCTTTTGGAGTATACTGTGCGTAGCCTAAAGCCGCGGTACCACGGGGTACAATGGTTACTTTTAGTAAAGGATGTGCATGCTCCAAAAACCAACCGCATATAGCATGACCAGCTTCATGGTAAGCAATAATCTCTTTCTCTTCCGGTAAAATTATTTTGTTCTTTTTCTCTAAGCCACCAATAACCCTATCAATAGCATCTTGAAAATCGCTCATATCCACACCTTCCTTATTTTTTCGGGCGGCTATTAGGGCGGCTTCATTACATACATTAGCTATATCGGCACCTGCAAAACCTGGTGTTTGCTCCGCCAATTTATTAATATCCAAGCTTTGCGATACTTTGATTCCCTTTAAGTGTACTTTTAAAATAGCTTCTCTGCCTTTTACATCGGGTCGGTCGATACTTATTTGTCGGTCGAACCTTCCAGGACGTAACAACGCACTATCCAACACATCGGGGCGGTTAGTAGCCGCTAAAATGATGATACCACTATCTGTACCAAAACCATCCATTTCCACCAATAGTTGGTTCAGGGTATTTTCTCGTTCATCATTACTCATGATGGCGTTTTTACCACGGGCTCTACCAATAGCATCTATCTCATCTATAAAAATGATACAAGGCGATTTTTCACGGGCAGTTTTAAACAAATCTCTCACTCGGCTGGCACCCACACCTACAAACATTTCTACAAAATCGCTACCACTTAGGCTAAAAAATGGCACTTGGGCTTCGCCAGCCATGGCCTTGGCCAATAAGGTTTTACCTGTACCCGGAGGGCCTACTAGCAAGGCGCCTTTCGGAATTTTTCCGCCTAGGGCAGTATATTTTTTAGGGTTTTTAAGGAAATCTACAATTTCCATCACCTCTTGCTTGGCTTCATCTAAACCAGCCACATCATGAAACGTAATATTTACTTTGGTTCCTTTTTCAAACAACGTGGCTTTTGATTTGCCGATGTTGAAAATACCACCCGGACCACCACCACCGCCTGGGCCACCACCGCCTACTTTACGCATGAGCAATACCCACAAACCAATAAAGATGATTACTGTGATAAGAGTGCTAACAATGGGGTTGTTCCATAAATCGCCACTGGTAGTAGCTAAAGCCGCTACGGGTGGAATTTGCGGATTTACTTTATAAAAATCTTCTATTTTACGCTCAAAAGCATCCCAAGTAGTTACTTGAAATTCAAATAGCGGACCACGTACTGTAGCCGGTAAAGGATTGGCTTTAAATTTTTCCTTGTAGTAGGCTTTTACCAACGAGTCCTTCTTTATAAATACCCGAACGGTATTAAGGTTGGTAATTTTTTCTAATTTATCTGCATCGCCTGCTACTAAAATTTTACTAAAAAATTCTTGCTCGCTAATTACCCGGGAGCTAGTGGTATTGAAGGTCCAAAAATACTGACCAATTAACACTGCCACAATAATAGCGTACACCCAGTAAATACTGAATTTAGGTGCTTTTTTAGGCGATTTATCGCCGTTGTTCTTATTTAAAAAATCGGGCCTCATTTTATTATTTTCTTGTGCCATAAAGTAGTACGGATATCCTCCGCTTTAAGTATAACGATTTACAGTGGTTTATGTTGTGGTATGTACTACCACATCAGCATCTTGCCACATTTCTTCTAGTTTATAAAAGGCCCTAGCATCGGGGTGCATGATGTGTACCACTATGTTTACATAATCGATAATCACCCATTGTAAGCCTTGCCTGCCTTCGGTTTTGTAGGGTTTTTCACCACATTCGGTGGCCAATAAATGTTCCACTTCATCGCCTATGGCTTTTACTTGTGTAGTACTACCAGCCTGACAAACGATAAAGAAATCGGCTACAGATTCACCAATTTTTCGTAGGTCGATGGAAATAACATCGGAGCCTTTTTTATTTTCAATAGCTTGTAAAACGGTTTTAAAAACCTTGGAATTACGGGTAAGCTTTTGTGTAGTACTTTTTTTCGGATGTACGGTTGATGTTGCCAAATACCTAACTGTTTGTGTTCAATGAATAGATGAATAATATTTTAAAAATAAACTAGTTATGTGCTTGCACCAAAGCAAACAGTATATTTCTACTAATTTTATCGCAAAATAACAATCTTTTGTCAGCCACCGTACCCGCACTACCTAAGATAGGCCACAGCATACAAGTTTTAGACGAAGTGGATAGTACCAACAACTATGCCATGCAGGCCATTAAACAAGGTTTGGCACCACACGGAACGGTGTATTTTGCCCAAAAGCAAACGCAAGGAAAAGGGCAACACGGTAAAACATGGCACACAGAGCCCGGCAGTAATATTATTATGAGTGCGGTGCTACAAACAGAACAGCTACCACCACAGCAACCTTTTTTGTTAAGCATGGCGGTAGCAGTGGCTTGTGCAGAATTTTTAACATTGTACACGCAAAGCGATGTATGTATTAAATGGCCGAACGATATTTACTGGAATGACAGAAAGGCAGGCGGTATACTTATAGAAAACCTAATTACCGCTCATTACCAAGCTAGCACACAATGGAGCCATAGTGTGGTAGGCATAGGAATAAATGTAAACCAAACCGTATTTGATGCTGCTTTAGCAAACCCGGTAAGTATGCGGCAAATTACGGGCAAAAAACATGTACCTATTTTGCTATGCAAGCAGCTGTGTGGCCATTTACAAACGCATTTTGAAGCACTTTGCCGGGGCGAGCATACACTAATTATAGAAGCTTATAATAATTTATTGTACAAGAAAAACCAGCAGGTAACCTTACAAAAAGGTGCCATCAAATTCGCTACGCAGGTGCTGGGTGTAAACAATTACGGCGAACTACTAACCCATAACGGCTTGCATGCGGAAAATTTTGCCTACGGGCAGGTGAAATGGATAATAGATTAATGACAGTTTTTACGGTAACAATTACTTGAAAACATTTTCTAGTTCCACTATCTCAAACACATGGCGGCCTTTGAAATACCTACGAACAAACTTTAAAAACCTAGCTTCCTTTTTTACGCAAACTAATTAATAAACACGGCAGCAGCAGCATATTGGTAAGTGTACCTACTACCAATGTAAGCGAGGTAAGCCACCCCAACGAACGTGTGCCACCAAACTCGCTAAAGCAAAAAATAATAAAGCCTGCCACTAACACCAAGGAG
>RDXK01000107.1 GCA_004292605.1 Bacteroidota bacterium | reverse complement strand
TACAATTTTAGTGGCTGGGCGGTAGTAGAATGGGAATGCTGTATAAAGCACCCGGTACAAGGTGCTACTGAAGGTGCCGCTTTTGTAGCCAACCATATTATACAAGTAACCGATAAGGCTTTTGACGATTTTGCTAGCAGTGGCATAGATACTGAACTGAACAAAAAGATATTAGGAATTTAATAAATAAAACAACGATTGTATGAAAAAAACAATGGTAGCGGCTACTTTGCTGGCCATTTTTGCCGCCTGTGCAGGAAGCAATACAGAACAAAAAACTACCACAGAGGAAAAGCCGGTGGTAGACTTGAGTGCTAACCCCGACTACCAGGCTGGGTTAACTTTGGTGGGCCAAAGCGATTGCCTTACCTGCCATAAAATAAATGAAAAAGCTATTGGTCCTAGCTATGTAGATATTGCCAAAAAATACCCTAACAATGCGGAAACCCATAAACTACTTGCGGGCAAAATTATTGCTGGTGGAAGCGGTGTGTGGGGCCAAGTACCTATGACGCCTCACCCACAAATTTCCGAGGCGGATGCCATAGCCATGGTGAAATATGTTTTACTATTAAAAGATGCTCAATAACATGAAAAAGATATTTATAAGTGCCCTAGCAGCTTCTATATCCTTAGCCGGTACCGCCCAAAAAGTGAATAAAAGCTGGCAACTATTATTTAACGGAAAAAATACCCAAGGCTGGCACAACTACGGTAAAACCACTATTGGAAAAGGCTGGAAAGTAGAAAACGGGACGCTACATTTAGATGCTAGTGCCAAGAACGACTGGCAAAGTGCAGATGGTGGCGATATTGTGTTTGAACAAGAGTTTACCAACTTTCATTTATCGTTAGAATGGAAAATTGCCAAAAACGGCAACAGTGGCATTATGTTTTTTGTGCATGAAGATACTTTGCAGTACAAATACCCATGGATGACAGGGCCCGAAATGCAAGTGCTTGATAACAATGGCCACCCAGATGCTAAGATTTTTAAACACCGTGCTGGCGATTTGTACGATTTAATACCATGCAGTAAGGAAACCGTGAAGCCCGCAGGCCAATGGAACCACGCCGAAGTAATTTGTAATAAAGGCGTACTTACTTTTAAATTAAACCGTACGGTGGTAGTAACCACTACCCTGTGGGATGCTGCTTGGAAAAAGTTAGTGGCGGAAAGTAAATTCAACGCTTACCCTGGTTTTGGCATCTACCAAAAAGGCAAAATAGCCTTGCAGGATCATGGTGATGATGTGTGGTACCGAAATATTAAAGTGCGACAATTATAAGTTGGGCGATTACCCAAATCTCCTATATTTGCGTTCCAAAATTTTCGGGTAGTAGCGCAGCCCGGTAGCGTACTTGCATGGGGTGCAAGGGGTCGCTGGTTCAAATCCAGTCTACCCGACGAAAATGAAAAAAGGTTGTTTCCAAAAAATGGAACAACCTTTTTTGTTGAAAGTCATTATCACACTATGCTATTATTGGCAACCAATTCGGAATAATTTTTCTGTGCCAATACTTTAAAGACGGAGGTTGATAGGAAATGGTTGCACGGGTATGCAAATATTTGATAAGCCCACTAGAGAAACAGTAGAACCTACCTACAATAAAAAAGCTGCCTTCCGTTTAAGGGAAAGCAGCCTTATTACAATAAAAGGAACATGATTATGGCTTCACTACTTGTACCACATTGCTACGCAAACCATCCGTAGTTATCAACTGTATAAAGTAAACACCGCTTTGCAAAGTATGGAAACCAGCTACAATATTTTGCTCGTCGTTACTAGAAGGAATGACCAGCGATTTTACTTGCCGTCCATCTATAGTTGTAATCAGTAGCTGTGCGGTGCCGCCCGACTGGTTCGTAAGCCATACAGCCGATTGTGTGGATATTGGGTTTGGTATTACTTGCCTTATGGCCAATTTATCTATAACAATACCACGTACAAAACGTACTTCGCTTAAATTAGTTTTACCATCTAAATCGGTTTGCACCAAGCGGTAATACGCTGCTTTTCCCTGCACAACAGCATCGGTAAAGTTATAGCTAAGAACCTGGTTACTATTACCACCCAATGCCGATGAACGTATAAAACCAAGCGTTTCAAAATCTCTACCATTTAGGCTACGCTGTACGGCAAAACCCTTGTTGTTTTGCTCCTGTTGGGTACGCCAGGTAAGTATATTTCCGTTGGAGGCTTTGCGTACGGTAAAGTCGGTTAGTATCACTGGTAAAGCAAAGGCACTCACATATTGAATATTAAAAGAACCTGTACCAGTACCATTTCCGAAACCAAATACCCGCACGTAGTAGGTAGTTCCGGCGGTAAGTCCGCCGCTACGTAGTATTTCCGTTTGTCCACTAAAAGATGTATCGGCACAGCTGCCTAGCTGATTTAAATTAGTACAAGTACCGCTGTACAAGCCTAAAACACCATCGATACCACTACTAAACGCTGCGGTAATAATAACACTATCTGTTGCTGCTACAAAACTGTACCAAACATCATCGTCGGGTGTGCCTGCTGCCGGCGAGCAAACCGCTACGCCGCTTGGGCCTGCATTTTGTGTAGTACCTGTAACATTTACACCACTTGTAAGTGCTGTAGCGTTGGCACAATTATCGTTGGCTGGCCCAGCAATGGTGGTAAAGGAAGTGGCATTGCTAATACAGCCTTGGGCTACACCCACACTACTACGGGGCACTATGTACCAGCGGTAAGTGGTTCCCGGACTAGTATTGTTAATTTGGGCCGATAGAGAATTTACATTACCCAAGCTATCATAGGTTTGGCCATTATTAGCACTCCAGAATATAGTGTAAGCAGTGGCACCCGCATCGGCATTCCATTGTATGGTAGGTGGTAACGCCACATTGGTAGCATTATTAGCCGGTGATACATTGGTAACACAGCTGGGCGGTGGTAAAATAGGCAAACCGATACAGTAAGCACCAAAACCACCTGAAACACCATCAACCATCAAATAATAGGTAGTGCCAGCAGTTAAGCTAGGTGTGGTTACCAATACAGAATCGTTCGTGATCAAGTTAAACGCAAGGGTAGTATTTACCTCGGTTAAGGTAAGCGACGGGCAGGTGCCTGTAGCCGTATAAATACCCAAAAAGCCGAATAATAATCCACTGGTTACACCCGCCGGTCGCCTAAACCGAATATTGGCGGGACCCGATGTGGTGGGTGTATAAGTGTACCAAACAGTATTGTTGGGCGTACTATTGGAAAAAACAGGATCGTTGCCCGACGTAGCACAAGTGGTGTTGCCACAATCAAAGCTACCGCCTAGCGTAAGGTTAATGGCGTTACAAACCGCATCATTAGCAGGTGCACCTTGGGCTACCGTTACACGTACAGGTGTGCTGAATGCACTTAAATTACTATTGGTACAGGTTACTTGTAAGCGGTAATCGGTACTGGCCGTGGCCGTAGTTTGTAAGGTGGCACTATTGGCATTGGCAATATTGGTATAGCTATTAGCGCCAGCTGCACTTTGCTGCCATTGGTAAGTAATACCTGTATTGGCACTTTGGCCTGTGGCCGATAGGTTTACGGTTCCGCTATTACAAAAGTAGTTGCCAGTAGCCAAGGCGGTTCCGCCGCTAGGCGTTCCGTTACAATCGGTTAGTGCCTCCACCCTCACCTCATCTATAAACATATTGTTGCCGTACCGACCCACCGCCTGAAACAAAATAAAATTACTGGTACCTGTAAAATTGGAAGGTATGGTGTAGGAGTAATTGTACCATCCCACGGCGTTTACCTGTGGTGTATAATTAATGTTTAAGTGTACTGTTCCTAAAGTGGTGGCCCCAGCAAGTGATGCTGTGGTATTTACCAATACGTTGATACTATCCCTATTAGGAAAAGTATTGTCTCTATACATCCAAAAAGAAACTCGAACGGTGTTAGGAATATTAAAATTGAGCGACGGCGTAATTAAAACGGCGGAGGAATTGACATTGAAATCAAACGACCGATATCGCACCATACCAGCACCGCTTTGTGGCGGTGTAGACGGGTTAGTACCTGTTGCCACCCAATCGAACAAGCCACCTGGGGCATCACCTGTGCCATTGTCACCTGTACTCACTAGTACATTTTGCCAACCACTTGGCGGAAAACTGTTGGTATTAAAGCCTTCTTGTAATAATTGGGCGGTGGCAGCCAAATAGCTGCTTGCAAATAGTAGGGTAAAAATCCAATGTTTCATGTGTAAAGGTTTTAGGGCCTTCAAGCATATTGGATTGCACCAAATTAGGAACTATTTTCCAAAAAATGGAAAATTATTTTTTATTTAATCCACAAAGGCTCGGTTTGGGATACTCAACGTAAACTGAGAACCCAAATTAGGAAGTGATTTCACCTCAATTTCACCACTCATTTTTTGCAAAGCCTCTTTTACAATGTATAAGCCTATGCCCATACCCTTGGCAGCTACCTGACCGCGGAAAAACATATCGAAAATCTTATTGATATTTTCATCAATTATACCAATACCATTATCGCTGATAGATATTTTCGCCTCCTCTTCCGTGGCTTCTACTTGTATTTTTACAAACTGATCTGGCTCCTCCGGACGCTGATATTTCACCGCATTGGAAACCAAATTATTAATGATTACAGAAAGGCGGAAAGCGTCGGCCTTGAAAACTGTTTTTTGCTGTACATGTACATGAAAAGTAACATTGGTATTTTGAAAACGAACATGGTTTATACAGTCTTCAATAAATACCTGTAAGTCAATAGGTTCTGGCTCCTCCTTTACTCGTACGCTTTTGTAGTACTCTACTATTTTTTGCACATATACATCCATTTTGCGTACACAGCTATCTATTAGTGCCATGTAGTTATTGGGGTCGGTTACACTTTTATCTAAATTTATTAGGTTCAAAATGGCTAGCACACTGGCTATGGGGCCCCTTAAATCATGGCTGGTACTATACACAAAACGGTTGAGCTCCTCCGTACTTCTTTGGAAACTGGTAAGTTGCTTTTTTATATCTGCCTCTGTTCTGTAGGCATCAAAACATTTCTCAATACATTCTAATAAAATAGTTTCATCAGCCGGCCATACTAAATACTGCGTTATGCGTAGCTTATTTACATAGGTTTGAAAACTAGCTATAGAGGGCTTAGCATCTATCAATAAAAACTTCACATTAGGGTAACCGCTGCTATAGGCATGTACGGCCATAGCACCGTTAGCATCATACGTATTACACACATAAACTATTACGTGTACTACTTTTTTTTCCAATATACTTACTGCTTGAGCGTGGGAACTCACCCAATCTAGTTGAATAATATGCTGTAAGTGTTCCTCCATTACCGGACGAACAAGCTCTGTTTCATCCAATAAAAGAACACATATTTTTTGCAGGTGAAAGGGTTGCATAGTAGATATGAGCTGTTTAAGTGTGGTTGTAAAATACTGAAACAAACTTAGTAACCTATTATTTTTTGTAATTGCACATAGAATAACTGTATGGCATTACTAGTTTACTTACTAATTCAGTGGATACCTTTGTGCCTTAAATATGTTATTATGGCATTAGAATTTACCGATGCAAATTTTAAGACAGAGGTTTTAGAAAGCAATCAATTAAGCGTGATAGATTTTTGGGCAGAATGGTGTGGCCCATGTAGAGCATTAACTCCAGTAATAGATGAGTTATCAAAAGACTATGCAGGAAAAGTAAAAGTGGGAAAAGTAAACGTAGATAACAATCCTAATTTGAGTATTAACTACGGCATTACCTCTATCCCAGCTATTTTATTTATCAAAAACGGCGAAGTAGTAGATAAGCAAATAGGTGCAGTACCTAAAAGTGTATTGGATAAAAAGATTCAAAATCATATGTAGTAGAAATGCTAGTATGGTAGAAGCTTCAGCGTGTGCTGAAGCTTTTTTATTGCCCAGAATTCAGCTAAGTTTGCGACTATTCAAATTACTATATGGCCATATTCAAGGTAGGTACTACCAACGAGCAAAATAGAGTGCAATGGATTGAGAACACCTTGCTAAAAATACCCGCAGGCAGTAGTATTTTAGATGCAGGAGCAGGTGAATGTCAATTCAAAAAATTTTGCAGCCACCTGAAATATACTAGTCAAGATTTTTCTCAATATGATGGCACAGGCTCGGAAGGATTACAAACACAAACTTGGGATGTAAGCAGCATCGATATTGTTAGCGATATTACTGCCATACCTGTACCTGATGCCAGCTTTGATGCGGTAATGTGCACCGAGGTGTTGGAGCATGTACCGGACCCGGTGGCAGCCCTGAAGGAGTTGGTTCGTGTAGTAAAACCGGGTGGCTATTTATTAATTACCGCACCGTTTGCCAGTTTAACGCATTTTGCACCCTATCATTTTGCTAGCGGCTTAAGTAGGTATTTTTATGAGCACCATTTACCAGCATTAGGTGTGGAAATAACCCAACTAGACCTTAATGGCAATTTCTATGAATATGTGGCCCAAGAGGTGAGTAGAATAAAGCGAGTAGCAAAAGAGTACAACCAAACAAAGATTTCTTTGCTTGATAAAATTTGGATACACGGCGTGTTGTACGTTTTACAGCGACTCAGCAAAAAGCAAAATCAGTCTAGCGCTTTGCTTTGCTTTGGTATTCATGTTTTTGCACGAAAAAATTAGGGTATGATTATCGCTGAATTAAGGGGTGGCTTAGGTAATCAATTGTTTCAGTGGGCGGCTGGTTTAGCGGCAGCCGACAGACTAGGATGTGAGTTAAAAATAGACGATTCCTATTTTCAAAGAGATAGTACAGATACAAAACGCAAATTCGATTTGCAGTGGCTACAAAACCCTCCACACATAGCTACAAAAAGCGATTTATTATTTGCCACCAATACCATAAAAAATCATTTTCTTAAATTACTCCCTACCTATAAACGCTATGTATATAAAGAGGCCAATTTTGAATACGATGAAAACTTTTTAAAGATAAAAGAACCCATTTTTATCAAAGGTTACCGGCAGAGTTATTTGTATTTCCACCATTTGGAAAGCAGATTGCAAAACCAAGTCGAATTTCCGCCAAGTGTAGTTCCTAACCTAGAGAAAATTGCCAAAAAAATAGCAGAAACACCGAATGCCGTTGCCGTGCACGTGCGTAGGGGCGATTATGCTTCTGCTGAACTGCTGGCCTACCATGGTTTATTACCTGACTCTTATTACAAACAGGCATTTACGGCCATGAAAAGTAAAGTACAGCAACCCCATTATTTCTTATTTTCTGATGATAATACGGAGTTAGCAACTTGGCTAGGATTAGCCGAGAGGCAGTACACTTTGGTAAGTGGTTTGTATACCAACAATCATTTTGAAGATTTTAGTGCCATGAAGCTATGCAAACACGCCATTATAGGTAACAGTACGTTCAGCTGGTGGGGTGCTTACTTAATAAAAAATTCTCAAAAAATAGTTATAGCCCCCCAACAATGGTTTGGCAGCACTGGCCCAAGCAGTAGAACCATGCACCCACCCACGTGGCAGTTATTGTAAGTACTTATATTTACAGCCAATATGGGTATTATAAGAAAGCAAAGTCTATTTTCCACCTTTTTTATTTACGTAGGCTTTGCTATTGGGGCCCTTAATTTATTAATTCTTGGTACCAAGTTTTTATCGCAGTCGCAGCAAGGCCTCACCCGCGTTTTGCTGGATATTGGTTTGCTTTTTTCTAGTTTTTGTACGCTTGGTAGTATCAATATTGTGTATAAATTTTTTCCATTATACCAAAAACATTTACCGGAAAAAGAAAATGATTTACACGCCCTCTCCTTTTTGCTTACCACTTTGGGCTTAGTAATTTTTTTAAGCATTTTTACTTTTTTTCAGCCATTTATATTGAGTAAGTTCACTCGCCGGCCGGGTGGCGAACTATTAACAGAATATTTTTACTTGGTCTACCCCCTCACCATTACCTATACCTATTTTTTACTATTTGAAAGCTATGCTTGGGTATTAAAAAAAACCATCTTAAGTAATTTTATCAAGGAAATTTTGTTTCGCGTTTGCACCACTATTTTGCTGGTACTCTATGGCTTAGACTTGATTACCATACAAACTTTTTTTAAGCTATTTGGTTGGATATACTTACCTGCGGTACTACTACTAGGCTATGCGGTTTTTTCGCACCCAGAAGTTAACTTTCATTTTAAGCTCAGCTTTATTACCAAGCGTTTCCGCAAAAAAATTATACAGTTTGGTGGCTTTCTATTTATAGGTGTATTGCTAAATACATTATCAAAAACATTTGATGTATTAGTCATTACCGCTAAATCATCCAATGGTTTGGCAGATGCTACTTTGTTTCTCATTCCCACGTTTCTCATTACCGTAATGGATGTGCCCTTACGTGGCGTAACATCAATAGCTGTGCCTATTATTTCTGAAGCTTGGCGAAATAAGGACCTACCCAAAATATTACAGTTGTACCAAAAAACCTCCCTCAATTTGCTGTTTGGTGGTTTACTATTGGGCGGTGCTGTGCTACTAAATATGGACAATGCCGTAATTTTTCTGGGCCCCGATTATGCTCCTATAAAAACCATTGCGTTTATATTGGCAGCTAGTAAACTCATCGATTTAGGATTGGGACTTAACGGCCAAATTCTATTTCTTTCAAAACATTGGCGGCTCGATTTTTCTACCAATATGTTTTTGCTTGCCCTAAGTATTCCTTTGAATTTTTGGCTTACCAGTAATTATGGTATTAATGGTACAGCGGTAGCCACATTGATTTCGTTTTTTTTATACAATACCATTCGGTTAGCTGCTATTTATTATTATTTCAAAATTCAACCCTTTACCGCTAATACCTATAAGCTTTGCTTGTTTGCAGCTGCATTATTTGTGGGCGTGTATCAGCTACCATTTATGTATTCCATATACTTGGATGCTTTTGTGCGAACCGGTTTGTTTGCACTTGTATTTATTATAGGTAGTTATTTTTTACAACTATCATCGGATATAAATGAGGTTATACACACGGTAATGAACAGATTAGGGTTTGGCAAATCGTAAATTTTGGTTCCAACTGCTTTATACCTATTTTCACTTTTTTTAACATTTACTTGCCCACGCTTATGGAAAGGTTTCAGGGATTAATTGGTGTAGTTCTTATTTTAGGAATTGCGTTTGCAGCCTCCAACAATCGCAAAAAAATAAACTACCGTTTGGTATTGAGCGGTATTGCCTTACAATTATGTATTGCCATTTTGGTATTGAAAGTTCCACCCGTAACTCGCTTTTTTCAAGCCTTGGGACATGTAATTGAAAAAATAGAACAGTTTGCTAAACAAGGTGCCGGTTTTGTATACGGAGGTATTGTGGTAAATACACCCAGCGGTATGAACGATTATGGAAAAGGTGGTTTTGTATTTGCCTTTAGTGTTACCGCTACCATTATTTTGGTTTGCGTGTTGGTAGCCATTTTTTACCATTTTGGTGTTATGCAACGTATTATTTCGGTAATAGCTAAAGCCATGAACGCAGTAATGCGGGTAAGCGGTGCGGAAGCCTTGAGCAATGTGGCTAGTGCATTTGTGGGCCAAGTAGAAGCTCAAGTTATGATTCGCCCTTATTTAGCCACCATGACAAAAAGTGAACTACTAGCCAGTATGAGCGGTAGTTTGGCCTGTATTGCTGGCGGTATATTAATAGTATACACCAATATGGGGGCAAAAGCAGAGTATTTATTAACCGCTAGCTTAATGGCAGCACCTGCAGCCTTGGTAATTTCCAAAATAGTATACCCTGAAACGGAGGAAAGCAATACTATGGGCAAAATTAAACTAGAGGTGAAAAGCGAATACAGCAATATCATAGATGCCATTAGCCATGGTGCTGCCGACGGTTTTAAAATAGCCATGAACGTAATTGCAATGCTGATAGGTTTTATAGGCCTCATTGCCCTTTTAAACTTCGTATTGTTAAAAGTAAGTGCCTTAGCGGGTTTGGCTACTCCTATTTCGCTTGATTATATTTTTGGTAAAATATTTTATCCAATGGCTTGGGCAATGGGTGTACCAAGTGCCGATATTCAGTTTGCGGCTACCTTAATGGGACAAAAATTAACCATTAATGAGTTTGTGGCGTTTACATCGCTAACTAGTAACACCGCACCAGCCCTTTCACCTAAAGGCTTACTTATTATAAGTATTGCTATTTGTGGTTTTGCGAACTTTAGTAGTGTAGGTATGCAAATTGGTGGAATTGGTGCTATAGCTCCCTCCCGCCGGGCCGATTTGGCTTCGCTAGGCCTGCGTGCATTACTTTGCGGCACCTTGGCCTCCTATTTAAGTGCAACATTAGCTGGAATGCTTGTGTAAGGTTAAACAAACTTAAAATGCTAACAATATGTAAAAATTTGGCATCTAAATGCATTTTTTTTCCGTAATTTTAACATTCGTTTTATAGTTTCTTAAAATAAAATTTTCTGCTTTGAAAAAATTTACAAGTAAACTGGGTTTATTTATTCTGGTGAGTGCGTTATCGGTGAGTGCTGGTTTCGCCCAAAAGTCGGGTAGATCTAACCCAGATCCTGATCATCAGCATGATCATGGCAATGGCAAAAAAGGACATTTGCGTTGTGGAACCATGGAGCATTTAGAAGTATTGATGCAAAACGATCCTTCGCTTCGTGCTAGTTACAACAAGTCGCTGAAAGATGCTGAAGAAAGAGCCGCGAATCCATCGGCCAATGCCACCGCAAGAACCGGTGAAGCCGCTAGAACCAACACCATCGTTACTATCCCCGTGGTAGTACACATTGTACACCCAAGCGCCAATTTGATTACCGACGCCGATGTGTACGAACAAATTATCAATAGATTGAATTTGGACTACTCTGGTAACAACCCAGATAGCACCAATGCGGTAAACTTTTACAACGTAAGGGGCCGTTCTAATATTCGTTTTTGTTTAGCCAAAAGAGATCAAAACGGAAACTTTACCACAGGTATCGAACGCCGTATCAGCTCTACTGGTTATAACGTAAACGCAGCAAGCGACCCAATAAAAAGTACTGCAACAGGTGGTTTAAACACTTGGGGCGATAAATACTTTAACATTTGGGTAGGTACTAATGCACCTGGCTCAACAGCCTTGTTAGGGTACGCTACCTTCCCAGGTACCTCTACCCCTGAAGCCCAGGGTGTAGTGATAGATGTGGTAGGCTTCGGTGGAAACCGCTGTTATGTAGATCCTAGCTTTGCGATGGGTAGAACATTGGCCCACGAAGCTGGTCACTATTTTGGTTTATACCATATTTGGGGTGATGTAAGCGGTTGCGGTGGCGACGATTTCCGTCAAATGCCTGCAGCTGGTACTTGCCAGTTACCTGCACAGTTTTTGGTAGGCGATACTCCTGCACAAAGCGGCCCTACTAGCGGTTGCCCTACTGGTGTTGCCAACAATACTTGTGCTCCCAACCCTCCGGGTAGAATGTACCAAAACTATATGGACTATACAGATGATGCTTGTTACAGCATGTTTACACGTGCACAAGTAGGCCGTATGGAGTGGGTTTTAGCCAACTGTAGAGCCAACTTAGTAACATCCGACGGATGTGTGGTACCTGCCAACGCTATTTTGTTAGACGCTGCTGCTGGTAAAATTGTAGCTCCGGGCGGTAACGATGTAGTAGCCGGTGCTTGTGTTAGTTACCCTGTTCCAAGCTGTGCTGGACCATTTGTACCAAGATTACAAGTTTCAAACCGTGGTGCCACTACCCTAACCTCTGTAAGAGTAGGTGTTATTGTAAATGGTGGTGCTCCAGTTATTAATACTTATACCGTAAACCTTGCTACGGGTGACGCAACTACTATAGTACTACCTGCTCAAAACCTAATAGTTGGTTCTAACACAATACGGATGTTTACCAGCTCACCTAATGGTGGTGGCGACCAAGTAGTAAGCAACGATACTTTAGCTACTACTATTACTATAGCGGGTGGCTTAGCTTTACCAGTAGCGGAAAACTTTGTAAACACGGCTTTCCCTCCTGCCAACTTTACCTTATTTAATGGTGCTGCTAGCCCTACACAGTGGACAAGAAGTGCACAAGGTGCTGGCAATGCAGGATCTGCTTTTTACGATAACTACGGACCCAACACAACCGGCCAAATTAAAGATTTACGTACACGCCCAATCAGCACATCTAATGTGGTAGATTCAGTGGTAGTAACTTTTGATGTGGCTCACAGAAGATACTTTACTTCAAACGACCGTTTACAAGTACTAGTATCTGGCGATTGCGGTAATACATTCACAGTAATATTCGATAAAGCTGGTGCAGCTTTGTCTACAGGTGCAGCTTTAGCAAGTGCATTTACCACACCTACAGCTGCTGAGTGGAGAAACGAGAGAGTAGCCATTGGAGGCTCTTTGGTAGCTGGTGGTTCAGTAATTTTTGCCTTTAGAAATATTAGCGATTTTGGTAACAACACTTTCGTTGACAACATCAACATTACTCGTAAAGTAAGTAGAGACCTAGCGGTTACCGCGGTTACTCGTCCGTTCAGCACAGAGTGTACTAACACAGTAGCTCCTACCTTAACAGTACGTAACCAAGGTGCTGAAACCATTACTGCCTTTACTTTAGGTTATATTTTAGATAATGGTACACCGGTAAGTCAAAACTTTACCCAAACGCTGGCTCCTAATGCTACGTTTACAGCTACCTTACCTCAATTCACTTCAGGTCCAGGTAACAGAAGTTTACGTGCTTATTGTGCTAGCCCAGTAACCGTAAGTGGTACTGGCGACCAAGAAGGCAGCAACGATACGTTGGTTCGTGCTTTTGTAATCAACAATATTGTTACAGGAACTATTGTGGATGATTTAGAATCACAAGTATTCCCTACAGCAGGTTGGTCAATTGTAAATACTAACAACAACGTAACTTGGGTACGTCGTTCACCTGGTTTTGCAAGTGCTAATGCGTTGTTTATTGACAACTACAACTTTAACCTTCCTGGCCAAACAGATAGATATATATCGCCAACGATGCGTACCACTGGAGCCGATTCAGTAGTATTCAGCTTTGATTTGGCTCACCGTAACTATCCTGGAAGTATAGATGTATTAACCATTTTAGCAAGTACAGATTGTGGTAATACATTTACCCCAGTATGGACAAGAAGTGGTGCTGCACTAGCTACAGCAGGTTCTTCAACTGCAGATTATATTGCTCCTGCTAATGCCGATTGGCGTAGACAACGTGTAGCCTTAGGCGGTGCGTTTGTAAGTACAGGAAGCATCATATTTGCGGTACAAAACACCAACGATTACGGAAACAATATTTTTGTAGATAACATTAATATATCACCAGTATTTGGAAGAGATTTAGCTGTAACAGCTATCAACGCTCCTGGTGCCTTAATTTGTAGTGGTAACTTTACTCCAAGTGCTACCGTAAGAAACGTAGGTTTACAAACCCTTACTGGTTTCCAAGTGGCTTATAGTGTAGATGGTGGTGCACCAGTAACTACAGCCTTTACTGGCACATTGTTACGCGACTCAAGCAGAACCGTAGCGTTACCTGCTGCTAGCGTATCTTCTGTAGGTGCTCATAGCATTACTATCTATTCTATCAATCCTATTTCCTCTACAGGTACAGGTGATGCCAACAATACCAACGATACATTGCGTAGAGCGTTTAGCTTAGCTGGTACATCATCTGCCCCACTAGTAGAAACATTTGAAACTAGCACAGTGCCTACTGCTGGCTGGAGCGTAGTAAACGCTGATAATAGCACTACTTGGGCAAAAGCTTCTGTGGGTGCCAATAGAAGTACAGGTTCTGCGTTTGTAAGAAACTTCTCTTACAATTTCCGCGGTCAGCGTGATGATTTGTACTCTCCTATTATTAGCTACTCTGGTGTAGATTCTGTGTTCCTAACGTTTGATGTAGCTGCTGCTACTAAAAACTATGCTGGTGCTACCCGCAGCGGTATGGATACTTTAGAAGTATTGGTTACCAGAGATTGTGGAACCACCTTTACATCGGTTTACAAGAAATGGGGTGCTGATTTACAAACCATTAACGATCCTAACAGTACTACCACATCTGAATTCCAACCAAGCATTGCTGGTTTCTGGAGAACAGAACGTGTAAACCTAAGTGCAGTAGCTGCATCGGGGCCCGTACAAGTAGTATTTAGAAACACTACTAACAACGAGAACAATGTGTATGTAGATAATGTAAACTTTAATACCAAAACATTGGCTGCTCGCTTAAAAGCAAACGGTTACATGTTTAGCCCGAACCCAACCAGAAATATCACTTACTTGCAGCACTATCTACGTCCAGTAGAGTTAAGAGGTGTGGGTGTGTTTAACTCTGTGGGTCAGCAGGTAGTAAACATGAACTTCAGCGGTAATGCAGATTCTATTATACCAATAGATATGACTGGCTTACCAGCGGGTGTTTACATGGTGAAACTAGATTACTTAGGTAAAACTATTACCGATAAAATAATCAAGTTGAACAACTAAAATTACCAAGCAGTAAATTTTGAAGGCCTCTCATAGAACGAGAGGCCTTCTTTTTTGTTATAGCTATTGAATACAATACTTTCGCATTTATGGATACAATACAATCGATATTTGAAACCACCACCGATGCTCAATTAACCCAAATAGCTGAACAAGTTTTTTCAAATACCAGAATTTCGAACGAACAAGCCTTATACTTATTTAACCATGCTTCCCTAAGTTTTGTAGGGGCATTAGCCAATTGGAAAAGGGAACAGTTACACGGCCATAAAACCTACTTCAATAGAAATTTTCATATAGAACCTACCAATGTTTGCGTGTTTAGTTGCAAATTTTGTAGCTACAGCAGGCTGTATGCCAATAGAGAAGAAGGCTGGGAACTGTCCATAGAACAAATGATGCACATGGTGCAGAAATACGATGGCAAACCGGTAACCGAGGTACATATAGTAGGTGGCGTACACCCCAAAATGAACATTCATTTTTTTGCCGATTTGTTAGGTGCTATTAAAGCTCACCGACCGGAATTGCACATCAAAGGCTTTACCGCAGTGGAACTTGAATATATGTTTAGGAAAGCAAAAATGACCGTGGAAGAAGGCATGAAATTTTTGCATGAAGCAGGTTTAGATAGCTTGCCTGGCGGTGGTGCGGAAATTTTTGCCCCAGAAATACGGCAACAAATTTGCGACGATAAAGTAGATGGAGCCGGCTGGTTACACATTCATAAAACGGCTCATTTGCTAGGTATGCATTCCAATGCTACTATGCTTTTTGGCCATTTAGAAAACTATGAACACAGGGTAGATCATATGCACCAACTCCGCACCCTGCAAGATGAAACCAAGGGCTTTAATACCTTTATACCCCTGAAGTTTAGAAACCAAGATAATGAAATGAGCCATATAGCCGAAACCAGTGTTTTGGAAGATTTAATGGTGTACGCTATTGCACGCCTGTATTTAGATAATTTTCCGCATATAAAAGCTTATTGGCCCATGCTTGGTAGGCAAAATGCACAGCTATCGTTGGCTTTTGGCGTGAACGATTTAGATGGTACTATAGATGATACTACAAAAATATACAGCATGGCTGGCAGCGAGGAACAGTCGCCCTCTCTTAGCACAGCGGAACTAGTTTCACTAATTAAGCAAGTAAACAGGCAGCCGGTGGAAAGAGATACGCTGTACAATGTGGTGAGAGATTATAGTACCGTAACTCACGAGGAATTGCTGGCGGAAACTATTTAAAATTGAATAAAGTGGCCGTGAACTCTCCGTTTTCGCGGCCTTTAAATACCACATTCCAGCGACCTTTATAACGCAGTACTTTGGGTACCCAAAGCTGTTTAAACTGCGTCATTTCTACCTCCATGCGTACATTAAAGCTATACACGCCAGCGCTATAGCTAAGGCTGTAGGTACGGGCTAGCACTTGCATATTGGTAGCACTAAACCAAGTGGTCATTTCATCTACTACCACATCGTTGTTCGTTTCCTTACCTTGTTTGGGTATTATGCTAAACTTGTAAGCATACACCCCATTATAATCGGCATAATCTAGGGTGTAATCGTAGTTTTTATGGGCATTATCATCGTACAAATCCAGCTTATTTCCTATGAACGGAATACCTGGTATTTTTTGTCCGGGTGTAAAAAACAGCATTTTTAACTGCTCCCTATTTTTATCGAGCCCTTCCTTGTTTTGGGTAGTTATTTGCGAATGTTTTACAATATTATCTTCTCCGCATTGCTCGCCTTTGGCAAAAAATAAACTGGCATATAGTTTAGCGGTGGTGTAGTTGTAATTGTTGTTTGCATCAAAAAAATCACCTGTCGTTTGCTGCTCCAGTACTTTGGTGGTACGACAGTCGCCCCTTCTTTCCTGAGTAGTTTTGCTTTGGTAGGTGGCCGTTATCCGCTCTTTTTTATCCTTCATGGTGATGCTGTTATAGGCATCATACCCTAAAATGCGAAGGTTTTTAAAGCTTTTGTAAAAAGTGGTGTCGGCCTTTATTTGTGCAAGAATGGTTTTGTAATTCAAATTATTACGAATAATTACCGGCTGCAAATACACACCCGTCATGGTATCAAAAGCGGGCTGGGCCACAGCTACGGTACCACACAATAGAAACCCCACAAAAAAAAAGGCCTTTTGCATTATTTCGCAAAACTCATTTTATAATCCACCTTTACCTTGCCCTTGCTAATATCATTGAGTTTGCCACCCAATAATTTCCTACGCAGCGGCTTCATATAATCAATAAAAAGTTTGCCTTCCAGGTGATCGTATTCGTGTAAAATAACACGTGCAGTAACACCATTAAAGGTTTGCTGATGAGTCACAAATTGTTCATCTTGGTAGGCTAAAGTAACCTCGGAATGGCGGGTAACATCTTCCCTAATTTTCGGAATACTTAAACAGCCCTCGTTGTAACTCCACTCCTCACCTGCTAAATGCACAATTTTTGCATTGATAAATACTTGCTTAATTCCAGGTTTATCGGGGTAATGATTTGCCTCATCGTCGGCCTCTAATTGGTCGAATATCTGCGTACTATCTACCACAAACAAACGAATATCCTTGTTAATTTGCGGAGCTGCCAAACCCACACCATTGCTGCTGTACATGGTTTCCCACATATCGGCTATTAGCTTTTGTAGCTGTGGGTAATCACTATCTATGGGCTGAGCTATTTTTCTTAATACGGCTGCACCGTAGGCCACTATGGGTAAAATCATATCCTTTATTTCAAGCCGCAAATATACAGCTACCGTGTAGTTTATTGGTTAGCCAAATATTCCTGCAGTAGTAGCGTGGCCGCAATTTGATCCACATTGCCTTTTACTTGGCGTTGCTTTTTTTTCATACCCATTTCTACCATACTTCGCTGGGCAAGTTTACTACTAAACCGTTCATCTACTTTTTCTATAGGTGTAGTAGGAAATTTTTTTTCAAAAGCCTTTATAAAACCGTTTACCATAGGTGTGGCATGGGTGGCGGTATCATCCCAATTTAAGGGATAACCAATCAGTACTTTCTCTACTTTTTCTGCTTTACAATATTGCTCCAAATACTGCATTAAATGCTTGGTTTCCACGGTAGTAAGTGGTGTAGCTATTATTTGCAATTCATCGGTTACGGCAAGGCCTGTACGCTTTCCACCATAATCTATACACAGTATTCTGGCCATATTAATACTGCATTTTTAACCAAAAAATATCCACCATCGCCAGCACACCAAATACTACACTGGCTATGCCATTGGCCGTCATAAATGCTATATTAATTTTAGATAAGTTGGTAGCCGATACTATTTTATGCTGGTAAATGAGCATGGCACCAAAGCCCAACATTCCTACCCAATACAAATACGAAAAATCGCCTAACATTCCCACGGCTACTAACAATAAGGCGGTGGCCAAATGAAAAAATTCTGATAAAACCAGCGTATGTGCATTGCCCAACAAAACTGGAATACTGTATAATTTTTGCGAAGCATCAAACTCGGTATCCTGCATAGCATACATCATATCAAAACCACTCACCCAAAATAAAACCGCTGCACCTAGCAATATAGGCACCCAATTAAAATGACCGATAACAGCCACATACGCACCCACTGGTGCCAACGCTAACCCTAGCCCCAAAATTAAATGACACAAAGCCGTAAAGCGTTTGGTATAACTGTACCCTAAAATAACCAATAAAGCTATGGGCGATAAGTAGAAACACAGCGTGTTATTTACATAACTGGCCGCCATAAACAGTACACAATTAATAATTACAAATGTTAATGCAGTACGGGGTTGAATAATGCCCGCCGGAATTTCCCGAACCGAGGTTCTAGGGTTTTTTGCATCAAATTTTCTATCAATATATCTATTAAAAGCCATGGCGGCGTTACGTGCGGTAACCATACATACCAATACCGCCAATAATTTTACGGGCAAGGAAATTTTACCCGTGGTTTGGCCTAAAAAAAACCTTGTTTCTATGCTTGCCCAGCCATACAGCAGTACTTGATGGTACACACCTATGGCAAACCCTAGCAATGCAAAGGGTAAAGCAAATATGGTATGACTAAATTTTACCAAGCTTGCGAAATTTTTAAAACTACTCATGTGCTAAAAATTGTTGTTGTACAATATGCCAAATGGCTATGCCCGCTGCCACCGAAACATTGAGTGAATGTTTGCTACCAAACTGCGGTATCTCTGCCACTACTTGGCAAAGTTCCAATACGGCTTGCTGCACACCATCTACCTCATTACCCACAATTAACGCAATGGGCTGTGCGGCAGGAAGGTGTAATTGATTCAGCAAAGTGCTATCCTTTACTTGCTCTAGTGCCACCAAAGTATATCCGTTTTGGCGTAGCTGCTGCACTACTTCCACCGTATTGGCGGCATGGTGCCAAGTAACCGTTTCTGTAGCGCCCAAAGCTGTTTTTTGAATATCTCTATGCGGCGGCACGGGCGTAAAACCACATAAGTAAATAGCTTCCAGCAAAAAGGAATCGGCCGTTCTAAAAAAACTACCCACATTGTGCATACTACGCACATTATCTACCACCAAAACCATTTTGTGTTTAGGAGCTGCCTTAAAATCGGTTACCGATTTTCTGCCTAGCTGCTCCATGCTCAGTTTTTGCATGGGTGCAAAGGTAAACCGTAAATATTACTTGTTAATACTTTTTAGCGTTTGCATACGGCGGGGCTGCAAGGCAATACCTATATTGCAGAACAATTTTTTTTGCACCATTTATGAAAGAAATATTAGCCCAATTGGGCATTACCGAAACAAATTTAGCCGCCAGCACAGGCCAAGAATGGCGAGGAAACGAAGGACCTGTTTTAGAAAGTTTTTCGCCAGTAGATGGCAGTTTAATAGCTACTAGTTATAGTACGGATGCTGCTTTATATCAGTCGGTAATAGCCACTGCCAAAGCCGCCCAGCTAGAATGGCAAAAACTACCCGCCCCTAAACGTGGCGAGATAGTACGCCAGTTTGGCGATGTACTGCGTAATTACAAAGAGCCATTGGGCAAACTAGTAAGTTATGAAATGGGAAAAAGCCTGCAAGAAGGGTTGGGCGAAGTGCAGGAAATGATAGATATATGCGATTTTGCGGTGGGCTTGTCTCGCCAGTTATACGGACTTACCATGCACAGCGAACGCCCACAGCACCGTATGTATGAGCAGTGGCACCCACTTGGAATTGTAGGTATTATTTCTGCCTTTAATTTTCCGGTGGCCGTTTGGAGCTGGAACGCTGCCCTAGCTTGGGTTTGCGGTAATGTTTGCGTATGGAAGCCTAGCGAAAAAACGCCGCTTTGTGCAGTAGCTTGTCAGCATTTATTTGCTAAAGTAGCCAAGGCCAATCATTTACCCGAAGGTATTAGCTGTTTGGTGCAGGGCGAACGCCAAGTAGGTGAATGGCTTACGGCCGATACCCAAGTACCCCTTATTTCTGCCACAGGTAGTACTCGCATGGGTAAAGCGGTGGCAGAAGTGGTAGGTGCACGCTTAGGAAAAACCATCTTGGAATTGGGTGGCAATAACGCCATTATTATTTCAAAAGATGCAGATGTAGACATGAGTTTAATTGGCGCCGTATTTGGAGCCGTAGGTACCGCCGGACAACGCTGTACCACTACCCGCCGATTGATGATACACGAATCTATTTTTGAGAGTTTTACCCAAAAACTAGCCAATGCCTATCAGCAACTTCGCATTGGCAATCCGCTAGATACGGCTAACCATGTAGGACCGTTGATTGACCAACAAGCGGTAAACCAGTACCTGCAAGCCATAGAAGCCGCTAAACAACAAGGTGCTAAATTTATAGTGGAAGGTGGCGTGCTCAGTGGCGAAGGCTACGAAAGTGGCTGCTATGTAAAGCCCTGTATTGCCATTGCTAAAAACGATATGGCCATTGTACAGCACGAAACCTTTGCCCCTATTTTATATGTAATGCCTTACACCAGTTTAGAGGAAGCTATACAATTGCAAAACGGCGTACCGCAGGGTTTATCATCGGCCATTATGACCAATAATTTGCGAGAAGCCGAACTATTTTTATCGGCTGCCGGAAGCGATTGCGGTATTGCGAATGTAAACATAGGAACCAGCGGTGCCGAAATAGGTGGCGCCTTTGGTGGCGAAAAAGAAACTGGTGGTGGCAGGGAAAGCGGTAGCGATAGCTGGAAAGCGTATATGCGTAGGCAAACCAACACCATTAATTACGGAACCCAATTACCATTAGCACAAGGCATTCAATTTAATTTTTAATAGATTATTTCATGAAAAAACAATTCCTGGTTTTAGCCGCTTTAGCAGCAGTAAGCACCCAAAGTTTTGCTCAACAGCCCGATGTAAAAGGCTGGCATTTGAAAGACAAACAAACCGATAATTTAAACGGTATTAGTGTACAAAAAGCCTATGAGTTTTTAAAAGGCAAAACAGCTATACCCGTAATTGTGGCCGTAATAGATAGTGGTATAGATACTGCCCATGAAGATTTAAAACCCATACTTTGGCGAAACAAAAAAGAAATAGCCGGCAACGGAAAAGATGACGATAAAAATGGTTACGTAGATGATGTTTTTGGCTGGAACTTTCTAGGCAAAGCCGATGGTACCAATTTAAAAAAATGTACCGCGGAACAAACCCGTGTTTACCATGCCCACAAAGCCAAATATGAAGGTAAAACCATAGATACTACCAAACTTACCGCCAGCCAAAAACGGGAATATGCCGACTGGAAGCGTGCCGAGGCAAACATTGTACCCAGCACTGAAACCGCCAGCGAAGTACCCATGATAGAACAACTATACAAAAACTTAAGCCGGGTAGATAGTGTGATACAAGCTAGCTGGGGTAAAAAAACGTATACGGTAGATGAATTGAACGCCTTTAACCCTACGGATGCTACTGCCCAAAAAGCTAAAAAAGCCTACTCGCAAATGATGACGATGATGCAGCAAGAAGGTACTACCAGCAATACTAGTTTTATACCAGAATTAGGCGACTATTTGCAAAGCAAGAAAGATGCTTTAATTGCAAAAGACAGTGTACCGGTGAACTACAGAGCCCTATATGTAGGCGATGATTATAACGATTTTAAAAAGCCCTACGGCAACAACGATATCATGGGCCCAGGTGCTATGCATGGCACGCATGTAAGTGGTATTATAGCAGCCGTACGCAACAATGGATTGGGTATGGATGGTGTGGCCGATAATGTGCGTATTATGACGATACGAGCGGTGCCTGATGGAGATGAGTACGATAAGGATATAGCCAAAGCCATACGCTATGCGGTGGATAATGGTGCCAAAGTAATTAACATGAGTTTTGGTAAAAGTTTTTCGCCCGAAAAGCAGTTGGTGGATGATGCGGTGGCTTACGCTGCTAGTAAAGATGTATTGATTATACATGCGGCAGGTAACGATGGAAAAAACTTAGATGAGGATTACAATTTCCCCAATCCTAATTTTTTAAATGGCAAAAAAGCCGTGAATTTTATTACTGTGGGCGCTAGTAGCGATGAAACGGTAACACCTGGAAATAAAGTGGCCGATTTTAGCAATTATGGTAAAACCCAAGTAGATGTGTTTGCCCCTGGCACCAAAATTTACAGCACCCTACCCGGTGGCAATACCTACGGTAATCAGCAAGGTACAAGTATGGCATCGCCTGTGGTGGCGGGTATTGCAGCATTGGTACGTAGCTACTACCCTAAGTTGAGTGCCGTACAAGTAAAAGAGGCCATCTTGGCCAGCTGTGCCCCTAGTGCTAAGGAAGAAGCTGCTTTGCAAGTAAACTTGCCAGGCTCAAACCCAGCGGAAAAAGTACAAGCACCTTTAAGCACACTATCCGTTACCGGTGGTTATGTAAACGCTTACGAAGCGGTGAAATATGCTAGTACACAAAAAGTAGCTACCACGGCACCCAAAACCCCTACAAAGAAAAAATAATATGCCATCTACTCCCATACCCGGCGAATACGCCCCCTATTTTCAGAAATATATTGATTTGGTAGATGCTCAATCATCGGCCGAGTTAATTATTCAGCACTCGCAAGGGCTTATTCAATTTTATAGCAGCCTACCCGAAGCCAAGGCCGACTATGCTTATGCAGAAGGTAAGTGGACGGTAAAAGAAGTGCTACAGCATGTAATAGATACAGAGCGAATTTTTAGTTACCGACTGTTAAGGGTGGTACGGGGCGACCAAACTGCCCTACCCGGATTTGATGAAAATAGCTACGCCACGCATGCCCAAGCTAATGCTAGAAGTTTAGAAAGTTTAAAGGATGAATTTGCTGTGGTAAGGCATAGTACAGATGCCCTATTGGCCAGCCTTACACCCCAGCAGCTACAGCGTACCGGCAACGCTAGCAACCATGTGGTAAGCGGCACGGCCCTGGCGTTTATGGTATTTGGCCATGCCCTACACCATAAAAATATACTGGAAGAAAGGTATTTGTAAGCGAGTTTCCCATACTAAAAAGCGGCGGTTGCACCAAGTGTACAACAGCCGCTTTTTTATGCTTTATGGTTTTGTTGGTCTAGTATTTACCATGCTCAGCATCATAAAATTTATACTTTGCTTCGGCAGCATCGTACGCTTTTACATCTTTACCACGGGCACGGTCGCGTTTCCAAGCGTAGATATTTGTTAGGTTGTCTATCGACTTGCTTAAACAGCCTTTTTCCACCTTGGTTCTATCGGTTTTTGCCTTTAGTAAGTTGTAGCTTTTTTCCATTAGCTCTATACAAATAGCCGCTTGTTCTTGCATTAATTTTTCAGTGGCGTCTCGCTGAGCTTTGATGGCGGGTGTCATACCTCTCAAATTGTAAAAACGCTCATCTAACTGAAGGAATATTTGGTAGTTCAATACACCAGCATTGAAAGCATACACACCATTGTTATTTTTTTCAAAAGCCTTTTTAAAAGCATCTGCCGCTGTACGCTTTAGTTCTACCTGCGTAACACTATCCAATTTGGCTAACTTTTCTTTATCTGCATTAGCAAACATGGCTCCGTAATTTTCATAGCCTTCAGCAGATAGTTTGCCTGCGGCATCTTCTGCTTTATAAATAGCGGCCAATTCCGTAAGACTGGCATTCGCTGTTTTTTGCTCAAAAGCCAACTCATCCCACAAAGCTTTTTGATCGGGATATAGTTCATTAGCCAAGGCTAAGCGACTATTGAACTTTTCAGTATTGTTCGTTTTTGCATAATGATCTAATAGGTAGCGATACAAATCAAGATAATCTTTACCGGCAATTTTTTCCTGTGCAAACTTTTCGTAATAGTAAACAGCATCTTCTACTTTCTTAGCGTTTTGTGCACTGTAGCCAGCATACAAAACGGTAAAAGTATCTATACGTTGCTTGGTAGTTCCCCAGCTGTTTTTTGAAATTAAGTCGCCCAAATCCTCTGCTATTTTAAACTTGGCTAGTGATTCTTCCCACTTACTTTCCTGAAAAAATTTTCTTCCTTCAGTAAAATTGGCTCCATAAATTAAACTCACAGCACGCAAACCAATTTCCTTCACATCCTTCATGCTGGTGTCTTTTTTCTGTGCATCCTTTATGGCAGCGTAGGCTTTTGCATTACCGTCGGGGTAGTTGGCCGCTGTGGCTGGGTCGGCTGCTAATTCGGTGTAAACTACCGCATTCCAAACGGCTGTTTCGGCTTTGCCGGCAGCTTTAGGATCGGCATTTAATTTATTTAACTCTTTTAAAGCATCGGTCCATTTTCTTTGTGCGGCATACAATTGAATTTTTCCATAGTCTTGAGCGTACGTGGCTAACCCCACCATGGAAACCGCTACAGTAAATACTACTTTTTTCATATTCATATACATATTAATCGTTCTACAAATTTGGTTCGGTTTCGGTATTTTCCGTGGTAGCATCCGTAGAATTCTCT
This sequence comes from Bacteroidota bacterium, assembly GCA_004292605.1. Lineage (GTDB taxonomy): Bacteria > Bacteroidota > Bacteroidia > Chitinophagales > Chitinophagaceae > UBA10646. The sequence continues at coordinate 9,507 of RDXK01000107.1, read as the reverse complement.
GTTAATTCTTCGGTAGTGGCTTCTTCCTCGCCTTCAAATTTGGCATCTTCTATTTTACTTACTGCTGCTATATCATCATCAGCATCTACCCTTATCAGCGTTACACCTTGGGTATTTCTACCAGCTGCTTTGATAGAAGATATTGCAGTACGCAAGGTGATGCCCGATTTACAAGTAATAATCAAATCCTCGGTTTCCAACACATCTAAAATAGCTACCAGTTTACCCGTTTTCTCGGTAACGTTAATGGTTTTTACACCTTTACCACCACGGTTGGTAACCCGGTACTCTTCTACCTCGGTACGTTTACCAAAACCTTTTTCACTTACTACCAATACGGTTTTTTGGTTATCGGTTTTGTTTACACAAATCATACCAATTACCTCGTCGGTAGCATCGTCTACCTCAATACCCGTAACACCAATGGCTCCACGGCCTGTAGCACGGACCTTCTCCTCTGGGAAACGAATAGCTCGGCCCGATTTTACTGCTAGCATTATTTCACAATTACCATCGGTTAAGCGGGCTTCCAAAAGCTGATCGCCTTCCACAATAGTTATGGCATTTACACCTGTGGCACGTGGCCTACTAAAATCTTCCAAAAGGGTTTTCTTAATTACCCCTTGTTTGGTACAAAGCACTATATAATTGTTCTGTACAAATTCCTTATCGTCTAAACGTGGTACATTAATGATGGCACGCACTTTATCGTCCTGCGGAATTTGAATCAAATTCTGAATGGCTCTACCTTTCGATTGTTTTTCACCGCCCGGTATTTCATAAACTTTTAGCCAGAAACAACGGCCTTTTTCGGTAAAAAACATCAAGGTATCGTGGGTACTAGGTACAAACAAATGTTCTACATAATCTTCCTCTCTAGTTTTACTACCAACTGCACCACGGCCACCACGTTTTTGCTGGCGGTACTCGCTTGCACTGGTACGTTTAATGTACCCTAAATGCGAAATAGTAACTACTACATCTTCCTTCTCTATAAAATCTTCCATCCGCATTTCATCGCCTACCAATTGAATTTCGGTTTTACGTGGGTCGGCAAATTTGTTTTTTACCTCTAACAGTTCTTCCTTAATTAAATTGTATCGCAATTCTTCGCTACCTAACAATGCTTTTAAACGGATGATGGTTTGCATTAAACCATTGAATTCTTCTAAAATTTTCTCTCTTTCTAGCCCTGTTAAACGCTGTAAACGAAGTTCCAAAATGGCTTGTGCTTGCTTTTCGCTTAGGCCCTCTTTGGGTTGGTAATGTTCCAAAGCTTCCTCCGTAAGTAAGCCTTGTGGCAATTGCCATTTCTCAGAAACAGAATGATTGATTAATACTTCCTTGGCTTCATCGGGCGACTTACTTTCCCTGATTAATTGTATAGCTCTATCTAGGTGGTCTTTATCCTGGATGGTTTTTAGGAAGCCTTCCAAAATATGGGCACGGTCTTCCGCCTTTTTCAATTCAAATTTAGAACGGCGAATAACCACTTCCATTCTAAACTCAATAAACTCTCGAACAAGCTCTAAAACATTGAAAATTTTTGGACGGCCTTTACTTAAAGCCACATTGTTAATACCGTAGCTGGTTTGTAGTTCTGTGTGTTTGTATAAGTGATTGATAACCACTTGGGCTACCGCATCTCGCTTTAAATCTATTACTATACGGGTACCTTCACGCTTGTTACTTTCGTTGTTTACGTGGGCTATACCTTCTACTATTTTTTCGTTTACTAGCTGGCCAATTCTATCGGTTAGTGCATCGCGGTTTACCTGATAAGGTACTTCGGTAATAATAATTTGCTCTCTACCGCTAGCTTTGGTTTCTATGGTGCAGCGGCCACGGAGTACTACCCGGCCACGGCCTGTAAGCAAACCCTGCCTTACACCTTCCATACCATAAATAATACCACCCGTCGGGAAATCGGGGGCTTTAATGTAGTGCAACATTTCCTCGCAAGTAATTTCCCTGTTATCTATGTATGCAATACAGCCATCTATTACTTCGCCTAGGTTATGCGGCATCATATTGGTGGCCATACCTACGGCAATACCGCTGGAACCGTTTACCAATAATTGTGGCACACGGGTAGGCAATACCACAGGCTCTTTTAAGGAATCGTCGAAATTCAATTGAAAATCTACCGTATCCTTATCTATATCGTCCAAAATAGCTTCCGATAAACGCTGCAAACGTACCTCGGTATAACGCATGGCTGCTGGTGGGTCGCCATCTTGGTTACCAAAGTTACCTTGCCCTTCTATCAGCGTGTTTCGCATAGTCCATTCCTGGGCCATACGCACCAAAGTATCGTAAATAGCACTATCGCCGTGGGGGTGGTATTTACCCATTACTTCCCCTACTATTCTTGCACTTTTTTTGTAAGGTTTGTTGTAATGATTTCCTAATTCGTTCATGGCAAACAAAACCCTGCGGTGTACGGGCTTAAAACCATCTCGTACATCGGGCAAGGCTCTACCTACTATAACTGACATGGAATAGTCGATATAAGCAGTTTTCATTTGCTCCTCAATGTTCACTTTTACTACCCTATCGTTATCGGTAGTTTCCTCTGGTATAAATCCTGTATTCTCCTCCATAATGTGCTGAAGTTCTTAACTTTAGTAGTAAACAAATAGTTTTTTGCGTGGGTAGCGAAGATAGCGGTTAGGCCTTTAAAAACCGCATATTGCCACCCGTTTTATACACATTCAATTCCCAAATAAAAAGGCTTGCCTGTAAGGAATTTTTGAACCTATAACTTATTGATTTACAGCACTTTTGAAGCTGTAATTTCTTTGTGCCAAATAGCTGAATAACACTACTATTACGGTGGTTACTATTTTAGCCATATCGGCACGCCAACCCCACTGCACCACAAATAGGTTTAAACACACATAATTTAACAAAATACAGCCCAATACCACTACAAAATACCGAAATAGCTGTACCCGTTTTTTCATTTCTACGGTTTGCCACACCACATACCTACTTAAGTAAAAACCAACCGGAAAGGTGATGCAAAAACTTACTAAAAATGCAGCCGTATGCGGCTTTAAGGTAATAAAGGGCAGCACTACGTTTTCGGCTTTGAAAACCCAATCGTGTAACAGTAAAAACAAACTAATATCTAGGGTAACATTGAACCCACCACAGGCGGCATACCTAAATGTCTGCAGTCGCATAAACCGCCGAAACAAAGGGTAAAACCAATCTATAACACTGAGTAGCAGACTTTGTATGGTAATGTGTAGCTTTTGCACCGCGGCAAAAATAAGGTTTTGCGGTTTTTTGCAACGTAGTTTTAACAAGCGGCATTTTTAAGAACGGAAAAAGCGGAACCAAGCTAATATTCCTTTATTTGCAGCATGCATAGGTTACAGCAGCTACAATTGGTGCAGTTTAAAAACCATTCGTTTCAAAAAATTTCCTTTTTGGGCAATGCTGTAGGTATTTGTGGAAACAATGGCACTGGCAAAACCAATTTATTAGATGCTATTTACTACCTGTGCTTTACCAAAAGCTATTTTACCAATACCGATGCCTTGCTGGTGCAGCACCAAACCGCTGGCTTTAGGGTGGAAGGCGTGTTTGAAACAGCCCACGATGGGCCACAACAGATAGTGGCTATTTTACGAGAAACGGGTAAGAAAGAGGTTTCCTGCAATGGCGAGCAGTACAAGAAACTAGCGGCACATATAGGAAAATTTCCGGCGGTGATGGTGGCGCCCGACGATATAGCCCTTATAAATGAAGGCAGCGAAGTACGCCGCAAATGGCTGGATGTAGCCATCGCCCAAGTAGATGCTACGTATTTACAGCAACTAAGCCAATACAATAAGGTACTACTACAGCGGAATAGTTTTTTGAAACTGCTACGGGAATACCCACAACAAAACCAGCAGGTACTACATATTTTAACCCAACAATTGACCGATGCAGGTACGGCAATTTTTGAGAAAAGAACGCAGTTTATGGCTCAATTAGAGCCCATTTGCCTGGACCTTTACCAGCGCTTTGGTGGCAATGCAGCGGAGTTTTCTATTCAATACCAATCGGCCCTGCAGGAGCAACCTTTTCCGCAATTGCTGGAGCAAAATTTACAACGAGATATTTTTGCCGAACGTACTACACAAGGCATACATAAGGATGATTTGCTGCTGCACATAAACCAATTACCTGCCAAAAACCACGCTAGCCAAGGCCAAAAGAAAACCATCTTGTTTGCCCTTAAAATGACGGAATTTACTTTGTTAAAGCAGCAACTAGGTATTACTCCCCTACTACTGTTAGATGATGTGTTTGAAAAATTAGATGAACAACGCCTACAAAATTTTGTAGCATGGCTACAGCAGCAGCAGCCCGTACAAGTGTTTATTACCGATACCCATGCGGAACGATTACAAGCGGTATTGCAACAAATAGATGCCCAGTACCAACTCATAGAAACTAAATAAATAGCCCTTACGGAAGCAACTAGGTGTTGTATGTTTGCAGCATGAAACCCATAGGCGAACAACTACAAAATTTCTTGAAAAACAGTCGGTTAAAAAACGGACTTTACGCTTTTGAAATTGAGAAAATTTGGGAAGAAATAATGGGCAAAACGGTAGCTACTTATACCGATAAAATTCAATTGAAGGATGGTGTGCTGTACATATCTACCCATGTGGCACCACTAAAACATGAACTACATTTCCAAAAAGCCACCATAGCCCAGCGTATTAATGAGCATTTAAACGATACCATAGTAAAAGAGGTAATAGTACTATAACATGCCCACTACTACCGCCTACATATTGCCCCGTAAAATATATGTTTTATGGGCTTTGGTGCAGTTGGTGTTAGTGCTGGTATTTGGAATAAATACACAGCTGGAAGCAGCAAAATATGCCACGGAAGCTAGCTACTTACTCAGTCACCATAGTTTTAGCGAGCCTAAATATTGGTTTTACAGTGTGCAGATAGTGCTACATGTGCTAGCCCAATGGCTGCATATACCACAGCAAAGCATTTATTTGGTTCAGCTAAGTATGAACTTACTTGCCTTACATTATTTATACCAACTCTGGAAACAATTTTATACACTAGAAAAAGCTACGTTTGCCGCCTTGGTGTGGATGGCTTTTTTACCCTTGCAGGAATGGACAACCCACTTATACACGGAAAGTATTTTTGTAAGCGTGGTATGTATTTGGATGTATTATTTGGTACAATACCTAACGCGGCGGCAATACCTAAAACACTTGGCCATATGCAGTATAGCATTGGTATTTATTAGGCCCACGGGTATGCTTTTTTTACCTATTGCCGGCATGGCTATATTTTGGCAGTTACCAAGCAGCAGACGTTATTTTTTGTGGGCTGGTTTACCCTTGCTATTGGGCTTTTATGCGTTATTAGCCACGGCTATGCGGGGCCAAGGAGAGTTTGATTTTCTACTACCTTTTAAGGAAGGGCATATTATATGTGGGCTACCTACCTACCCCACACCCATAGCTTTTGAGGGCGATGCACAATCGCTTACCGGCATTGTTGCTTTTGTGTGGCATTATCCTTGGGAGTTTATTAGTTTGGCCGGCCAACGCCTGTGGGCTTTTTGGAGTATTTATAGAAGTTATTATTCCCCCCTACATAATATAGTATACACAGGTTTTTTTGTGGCATTGTATGTAGGTGTTTTCGTTGCATGGAAACAGGCCCTACCAGCTTTTAAAACCATCGCATTTTGTACGGCATTGGTGTTTAGTGTAAGTGTGATGATTACTTGCGACGATTGGCACAGTCGTTTTCTACTTCCTGTATTACCCAGTTTATTTGTATTGCTACCCACAGGCTTACCTAAGCGTTTAGGTAAATATGTTCGGTATATACACTAAAAAACGAAGGGGGTAAGCAATTGCTTGCAAACCCACCTTCTATTTACCCCCAGAGAACCTTTTATACAAGGGAAACCCTTGATTTTTACTTAGCTTATTTCTTTTTTCCACCACCTAGGAAAAACCCAAGTTTGAACGATAAGTAACCGCCGTTATCTACAAAATTATATTCGGTAGTAACCCTAAAATGGCCTGTTTCAAAACCCAGTCTTGGGTAAAAACCAAACAATGCATTGTTGGTATTTACCGTAGGTGATGCACTGCTAGAAGCAGCACTAACATTGGCTTTAGCCATACTAAAAATACCAGCACCAATACCTGCAAAAGGCCGAAAGCCAGATGGTTTAAAGTAATATTCCCCACTAGCTGTGTACGAGCTAAGTACAGAAACATCGGCATTGCCGCTACCAGTATTTACACTACCTACGGCAGCACCTTCCAGCCTTACACCAAGGTTGATTGCGTTGTTTAAACGATATTGTGGCTCTATACTAAAAGCAGCACCACCAGTGGTTCCACCGTTGCTGCTAGTGGGTATGGCATAGCCAAGACCGATGTTTACTTTGAATGCTTTGTAGTTGGTAGATTGGGCCATTCCCAGAACTACAAAACCTAAGAACCCTGCTACTAAAATAACTCTTTTCATAATTTGTTTTTGTTGTGGCAAAAGCGTGGCTAATACCTGCGTTTGCCTGGTGTAGAAAATATTGTAATAAAATGAATACGTGAAGGAAGCTATTTAAACCACTTTTTTTTCAGTGCAATTTTTATAGCAGCCGTTTTGTTGGATACATGTAATTTTTCATAGATGTTGGAAATATGTTTACGAACGGTGTGCGGACTAATAAATAACTTATCGGCTATTTCATGGTAGTTTAATCCATCTACAATGCCGTGTAAAATTTCCATCTCCCGGGTGGATAGATAAGCTGCATCAGCAGGTTCCTCAGTAGCATTAGGCTGCAAAGGTTTATCGGTTGCTTTTAGCATGGCTAGGGTTTTGCGGGCCACTATTGGCGACATAGGTACCGTGCCTTGTTCTATCAACTCCTGAATAGATGATACTATTTTGGCCACCGCTTCATCCTTTAATAAATAACCACTGGCCCCTACCCGTACAGCTTCAAAAATTTTCTCATCATCGCTAAACGCTGTGAGCATCAGAAACTGAACATCCGGGTATATCTCTTTCGCTATCAGTACGGTTTCTAGTCCATCCATTTCTGGCATCTCTATGTCCATCAGTACTACTAGCGGTAATAAGTTTTTGGGTCGCTCCTCCATTTGTTGTAAAAAATCTATCCCGTGGCTGGCGGTAAACAATACTTGTATGGGCTGTTTACCTTGTAGCTGCTCCGCAAGGGTATTGCGTAGCAAGCGTTTATCATCTACAATAGCGATAGGAATAGTTCTCATATTACAAATTTTACAGCGTAGTGGTAAGTTTAAGGTTCTATCAAAGTTCCAGCAAATGGGGCGGTTACAGAACTTGTGGTAATGGGTAAAGATACCATGTTTATGGTAGGTACCACTATACGTGCTTTACCACCGCTTATGGTTACTGTAGCATTCACAGTTTCAGTTAGTGCCGTAACATAATCCTTTTCGTAGCGGCCCGTACTTTGCGAGTAATTGGTGCCTGTACTCACCATAATTTCATCGGCCAATAGTAGTGATTGACTTGTTTTTACCACTACTTTATAAGTACCAGCGGCGATACCCGTAGTATTGTTAAAAATAACTGCTACCCCTGAAAAACCATTGGTATTGGGCAATGCACTAAAGAACCCTATGGAATTGGGTTGACCGGCGTTTCTCATAGCAAAGGCAGTACTGTAGTTAGTGGTACCTAAACGCCAGCCTGCACTAGGCACATCGCTACTAGTAGCAGCGTCGTTGGATTTTTCACAGCTTGTAAAAGTGGCGGCCAGCAGTACGATGGCCAAAGTAAGCATTGTTCTCATGTTGATAATTTTAAAAAGTGATTTGATGTAATTGTTAACCGTTAACAGCACAAAACTCAGTTTTAAACATGGCTACCACAATAACCCATTTGTAGTATTTTATGGAAAATCAGGGTGATTAGAAGCTAAACTTATCCGAGACTTTTTCATGCTTTTAAGGATCTTTTGTACGGAACTGACGGAGCAGATAATGTCTGGAAACTGCTGCATTTATAGTTTAATAAATGACTGATTCATGTGTACGTTATCACCCTTTATAATCAAATAATAATTGCCTTTAGCAATATTCCCCATAGGTATGGTAAGTACGTTTCTACCCTTCACAAGTTCTGTATTCTTACTCCACACTATAGTACCATTGATATTAACTATTTGAATAAGTGTAGATGTGGATTCATTGATAAAACAATCAATATGAGCATCATTTACAACGGGATTAGGATATAGCTTACTATGCTGTATTACATTAGAAATATTGGTATTTAAGATATTGCTATACTTATAATCACCATTTCTACTAATGGCCTTAATGCGATAGTAGTAAATAGTATTGGGCATTAAGCCATAATCGCGATGCTGGTATATATTATTACTATGCGGCTGTATTGGCTGGATAGATGTAAATGAAATACCATCTGTACTTCGTTCTACTATATAAGACAGCATATTATGTTGGCTGCCCACAGTAAACTGTAGTTGATTGTAGGTATTATGCTGCTGTAACGTGAACGCAAAAAATGTAACCGGCAACACTAAATTGTTTTGGTTATAAAAAATCCAGAAGGCTCCCTTTTGCGTGTCATCATTTAAGCCACCTATGATACTGGTAGTTTCGTCGGCACTAATGGCAACGGACGAACCTTGCTGTGCAGCACCTACTGCTCCACTGCCCTGTATAAGTGTAGGCAATGCACTAGCCCACCCATTGGAAGGCCTGGTGTATTGCCAACTAGCACCATTTTGTGTATTGGCTAAGTTACTACCTACTAATAAGGTTTTTCCGTTTGCCGACAAGGACGCTGCAAACCCAAATTGTGAATTATCTGCTGAGTTTGTATTGGTAATTTTTGCATCTTGCATGTATAAATTATTTTGTAATACATATATCCATACTGCCCCTTTATTATTGTCCTTTGGTGCACCAATGGCTAATGATTTGCCATCGGCATTTATGGCAATACTTGTACCTATTTGTGCTGCACCAATTACTTGGGTAGGTAAATATTTGTTGCCTTGTTGGGTGTAAAGCCCTGTTTCATTTCGTTTAAATATCCAAAAAGCACCTGTGTAATTATTGTCTCTCAAAGCACCTATGGCAATGGTAGTAGTATCGGCACTAATGGCCACGGCACTTCCTTGTTGAGCATTTGTAGTGGCATCGGTAGCTACTAATTTTGCTTGTAATTGTTGCCAAATTGCATCCCTTTGCACAAAAATCCAACTCGCTCCCCTATTGCTATTATCGTTCATACCACCTGCAACAATTATTTCCCCATTAGCTCCCATGGTAATAGAGGTGCCTAATCGGGCGCTGCCTACCATATCATAAGGTGTAACATATGCTTGCTGCACCCAAGATGTTGCATTTTTTGTGAAAATATAAACACCACCGGCATTGTTATTATTGCCTGGTGCTCCAAAAGCTATTTTAGTACCATCTG
>RDXK01000298.1 GCA_004292605.1 Bacteroidota bacterium | reverse complement strand
GGTTCCTGGCCCTTATCTATCACAAATACTTTTTTTTCAAATAAAACTTCACTGCTACCTTCTTCTGGCAGTAAATCCTCTTCATGTTCCATAGCTGCAAAAGTATTATTTATTTACCGCTACTGTAATTTACCTTTGCCACATGCATAAAAACCATGTACAGGTTATAGATAAAGGGCGGGTAGCTTACAAACCCATGTGGGATGAACAGGAACAATTGCTACAGAAAAAAGTACAGCAAAAAGGTAGAGGCGAAAAGCCCACGCATGAATTATTTTTAGTAGAACATACACCCGTGTACACGCTGGGTAAAAGCGGTAAAGCGGAGCATATTTTAATAACGGAGGAGCAGCGGCAGCAATTGGGTATCGACTACTACCATATCAACCGTGGCGGCGACATTACCTTCCATGGTCCTGAACAGCTAGTGGTATATCCTATTTTAGATTTGGAACAATTTAAAACCGATTTGGGCTGGTATTTACGCAGCTTGGAGGAAGTGGTAATTAAGGTATTGGCCCTATATGGTTTACAAGGCGAACGCAGCCAAGGCGAAACGGGTGTTTGGCTACAGCCCAATGATCCTGCATTGGCACGTAAAATTTGTGCTATGGGTATACGGTGTAGCCGCTGGGTAACCATGCACGGCATAGCTTTTAACATCAATACACCGCTACACTTTTTTGATTATATAGTACCCTGTGGCATACAGGGAAAAGCCGTAACAAGTTTAGAAAAAGAACTTGGGTACACCGCACCGCTGGAAACCATTAAACAGCAATGGCTACAAGCATTTTCCGAAGTGTTTGAAGTGCAGATTGGTTAAAACAATTTAGATAAATAAAATCTATGTTTTTCTTTCAATACTGTGCCTTCGTACAATTCAAATTTATACCAGCCGGCTTGCCTAAAGGGCGACTTATCTAGCTGTAAATTGGTTTGGTTTTGCGGTATAGCAATGCTAAACAAAGGCTCATCTTTCATAGTAAAAAACAATACTTGGTATGCCTTGGTGCTTGCGGGTAATTTTATTTGCAAATAATCGTCCTTGGTGGTGTACACATAAATACTAGGTTTAAAAACTTCTACAGGTTTAAACCTTGCCAGCAATAATTCGTTCTGCGAAATAGTAAACAAAGTATCCTTGGTTTTTCTAAGAATGGAATCTTTAAACTGCTTGAACTCTGGCGGATACAAAATAGCCACAATGCTATCCTTGGTTTTTATGGTGGTAATAATTATTTCTTCCACCCGGTTCGATTTTGGTTTGGCATCGTCTTGTGTTACTACCATATCTCGCTGCCGCTGCTGTGGCGTTAAAGGTATAGCCATGTTGGCATAAGCCCTTTCAATGGGTTTGGGTATAGCTTTAACTGACGGTGTAAAAAAATATTTACCACCTTCCATCACATAAAAAATACGGTAGAAATAAGGGAAGGTGCCGCCTTTGGCATCTATAAATCCGTTAGATGGTAATTCCGGCGATGGCGATGAAAAAATGGTGCGGAACTGCTTTAAACTATCCACCGATTTTTGAACACTTACCTGTATTAAATTAGGATAGGGATTTTGCCAAGCAATTTGTGTTTTACCAATACCTATGGTGTAGGCCGTATACGTAAAACTACTATCCTGTGCATCGGTAAAATTCATCCATAGCATTCCGCAACAAAACAAAACTATCCACCTCATGCCGCAAATCTAATAAACTAATGTTCCCGCCGGTAAACTATCGTTGCCCTGTAGGCCGCCGCTGTGTATAAATACAATATGACTACCTTTTTCAAAATAGTTGGTGTTTACTAAGGTTTGTAGAGCCCGCATGCCTTTGGCAGTATACACCCTATCTAGCGGAATATTGGTAGCCGTATAAAAGCTGTTCATAAATTGTAGTAGGGCAGGGGTGCATTTACCAAAACCACCGTCGTGGTGATGGTCTAACACCTGTATTTGGGTATTTGCTGGTATTTCTAATGCTTGAATTTGTTGGGTAATATCGGCTGTATTGCCTTTGCTAGCATTGATTCCGGTAAAAACTACTTGGGAAAATTGCTTTGCCAAACCCGCTAGCATAGTGCCTGTGCCCACACAGGTTACTATATGCGTACAGCGGGCTGGTATACTATTTTTTAAGGCTTCAAAACCTAGGGTTCCTAAGGGGCCATAGCCACCTTCCGGAATATAGTAGGTGCCACAGGGCTCCGACGGTGGAGGGTTTCTACAAACCTGGCGAAAGTTAGCCGGGTGTACCCATTGTATTTGCATGCCCATTTGCTGGCAATGCGTAAGGGTGTTGTTTTGTATTGGTATATAACTACGCACAAAGCCTATACTTGGTATACCCATTAGCTCTGCCGCTTTGGCTACTGCTACCAAATGATTGCTATAAGGGCCGCCATAACTAGCCAATGCAGTGCTACGCAGGTTTTGGGCCTGCTGCAAGTAGCCCTGTAGTTTAAACCATTTGTTGCCGCTGATGATGGGGTGTATTTCATCTAGTCGTAACACATTTATGGTATACGCTAAAGGGTTGGGAAAAAACTGCGAAACATCGGTTAACCTAATTTCTGAAAAGTTTAGGTGCATGCTACTAAAATATTGTGGCTAATACAGGCAACTGTAGTATTATTGTTTACAAATAAACTAAAAGCAATTTATATGCAACCTACTTTAGTAATTCTTGCAGCAGGTATGGCTAGCCGATACGGTAGCCAAAAGCAAACACAGGGTTTTGGCCCAAGCGGTGAAACTATTATGGAGTATTCTATTTACGATGCTATACGGGCGGGCTTCGGAAAAGTGGTTTTTATAATTAGGGAAGATTTTGCCGATGCGTTTAAGGCTCAGATAGAACCAAAGTTAGTAGGTAAAATTGCGGTAGACTATGTGTACCAAGCATTGGAAAAATTTGTACCTGCCGATAAAATGCCAGCCGATAGGGTAAAACCTTGGGGTACGGCACATGCATTGCTTTGCTGTAAAGGCGTGGTAAACGAGCCTTATGCGGTGATTAATGCAGATGATTTTTATGGAAGAGATGCGTTTGAAAAAGCAAGTAAGTTTTTGCAAAACGAATGTAACGATACCACATGGGCGGTAATTGCTTATTGGTTAAGAAATACCTTGAGCGAAAATGGAAGTGTAAGTAGGGGTGTGATAGATGTAGCCAACGGTGCTATGGCAGGTATTAATGAAAGAACCAAGGTAAGCGGCACGCCCGATAATATGGTGTACGAAGATGAAGCGGGAACACATAGTTTACCGGCAGATAGTGTGGTAAGTATGAACATGTTTTGCTTTGCACAAAGCTTTACTAGCCTAAGCGAGCAAATGTTTGCTGAGTTTTTAGAAACTGCTCAGGGCAATGCCAAGGCGGAGTTTTTTATACCCATAGTGGTGGATGGATTTTTGAAAAGAGGCTTAGGTGAAACCAAAGTAGTACCTACAGAGGCAAAATGGTTTGGAGTTACGTATAAGGAAGATGCTCCTGGTGTGCAGGCAAGTATCAATGCGTTGGTACAGTCGGGCGTGTATCCTAGTAATTTATGGGCTTAAAAATATCTGGTGATACTGTAGAAGAGCTCGGGGCAATAGCGTCGAGTTCTTTTTTTTCGACCTATCGACCATCGTGCAACGGGGGAGATATCTGCTGAATCGAAGGCAAAAGCTTTTTGATTGGTATAATGTTGTCGTCGGTTTTTTGTAGGAGATTTCTCGTTCATCGCTAGGCGAAGAAT
>RDXK01000297.1 GCA_004292605.1 Bacteroidota bacterium | reverse complement strand
ATCGCACCATCAACGAACATTTAAACATATTTAATAACCAACAAAAAAAAGCAGCATAAATCCCTTAAAAATAATGTCCACTTTTTATTTGGAATTCCAAAGGGATAGTAGCGGAAAGCCCACAGACCGATGCCCCCCAATAATTACGTTTTTTGGCGGTGACTTTTGGGGGCATGGGCGAGGACTTGCAGCGAATAGCCCGACCCCGAGTGTAGCATCGGGGGTACGCCCTACTTTGTATTTATAATAGCGCCAATCTGCGGTATGCAATATTATTTTTTGGCTGCTGGAATAGGAATAAGTAAATAAAAAACTAAAAAAATTAGCAATTTTAATGCTAAAATATTTAGTTTTACGCTGTGTTACCACTTCATAAAATACCAGTGTTGGAAGCCTTGCAAAAGCAGGTGGCCCTATTAAATGGGGTGGTAAAACCATTGGCTAGTATGCCTGCCCCTACAGGGTTACAGCCTTTAATGGCACATTTTGCAGGGGGTGTTTTTCCGGCGGGGGTAATACATGAAATGGTAGTTACTACCCAGCAGCAGCAGGCAGCTACGCATGGTTTTTTAGCAGGGGTAATAGCCCAGTGCTTGCCGGCAAATGGCGTAGTAGTATGGGTAGGTACTGGGTTGCAGGTGTTTCCGGCGGGCCTAGCCTATTGGGGTTTACAGCCGCACAAGCACATTTTTATACAGCCACAAAATGCCAAGCAGGTAAACTGGGTAATAGAGGAGGCTTTACAGTGTAGCGGTATTACTGCGGTAGTGGCTAGTAGTAGCACGGCCATAAGTTTTACCAACTCTCGTAGGTTTCAGTTAGCAGCAGAAAAAACAAATGTTACGGGTTTTATACAAACCCAAAATAGTACTGGCCAGGCTAATGCTTGCTATAGTAGGTGGCTGGTGCAGCCCGCTAAAAGTATAGCTATACAGGGCTTGCCGGGTGTAGGTAGTGTGGCATGGCAGGTACAATTACAAAAAATACGCAATGGCAAAGTGGGTAAGTGGCAGGTGCAATGGGCGGCTAGTGAGCAGCTACTGGTAGTACCTACAGTACAGCAGCTTATACCACCTGTAACTATACCTATTAAAAAATATGCTTGAGCAGTATGTAGTAATATGGTTTCCGTATTTGGTAGTAAACTGGCTACAGGTGCGTAACACGCAATGGTTAGGTATGCCTATAGTGCTTTACCAAACGGTAAAAAACCGTATGGTGGTTACGCATTATAATAGGCTGGCACAGCAAAACGGTATTACGCTAGGTATGCCCCTGGCCGATGCTAGGGCTATTTTACCTAGTTTATTGGTACTACAGGAGCCTGCAGAAAATGCTGCTACTATTTTGCCCAATATAGCTCAGTGGTTTATTAGGTACTCGCCAGAAATAGCTATTTGTGAGCCCGATAAAATTATCATAAACGCTAGTGGCTGCTGCCATTTATGGGGTGGTTCGCAAGCGTATGTACAGCACATACAAAACAGGTTAACAGTGCTAGGCTATACCATACGCCTAGCACTAGCAGGTACCATAGGTATGGCATGGGCACAGTGTGTATATGGTGCTAGTGGTACTGTAATACCTAATGGCCAGGAGCGGCAGGCGCTAGCTAGCTTGCCACCACAAGCCCTGCGTATACCTACAGCGGTAGTAGGCAAGTTGTATAACTTAGGTATACATAGCATACAGGCACTAAGTGTACTACCACCATATACGCTGCGGCGGCGGTTTGGGGCAGGGGTAATGCAGCAGCTGTACTATGCACTAGGCACGCTGCCAGAGCCTTTTGTGCCCATACAGCCAGTACATACGTATAAGGAGTTTTTATACTGTTTAGAGCCTATAGTTACCGCTACGGGTATAGAGATAGCTTTTAAAAATTTGATTGAAAAATTATGTACTGCCTTACAAAAAAATGGGGTAGGTATACGCACCTGTGTATGCCAATGTTTTAGGGTAGATGGTAAGGTGCAAACTGTACAAATAGCCTGTACTAAAGCCACCGTAAACCAAGTACATATTTTTAAATTATTGGAGCTGCATATAAGTAGTATAGAGCCCGCCTTAGGTATAGAGTTGTTTACCTTACATGCTACGCAAGTAGAGGCGTATGTACCTATGCAGGATCAGTTTTTTCATGCACATGCGTATAGTATTGAGAGCGATGCGGTAGCACAATTGCTAGATACCATAGCCAATAAAATAGGTAAAAATACCATTGCTCTTTACCAGCCTGCCCAGCATTACTGGCCAGAGCGTAGCATACAGGCTACTACACAGCCTACTAATGAGGTAGCTACACCTTGGCTAAAACTGCAAAATCGCCCCACTATTTTACTGTCTAAACCCGTGCCTATTGGGGTTACTGCACCCGTGCCGGATTACCCACCCATGAATTTTAAATACCAAGGTAAGCTGCATAAAATTACGAGGGCCGATGGACCGGAACGTATAGAGCAGGAATGGTGGCTGCAAACGGGTGAGCACCGCGATTATTATTATGTGGAGGATGAACATGGAGCTAGGTACTGGCTATTTAGGTTAGGCCATTACGATGCTCAAAAAAATAACCAATGGTTTTTACATGGCTACTGTGCCTAAAAAAATATTATGCAGTATACAGAGCTACAAGTAACCAGCAATTTTAGTTTTTTGCAAGGAGCATCGCACCCAGAGGAGCTTGTGGCATATGCCAAACACTTGGGGTATACCGCTATAGCTATAACCGATGTAAACACTATGGCGGGTATAGTACGGGCTTATGTGGCGGCAAAAAAAAATGATATACGCTTGGTAGTAGGCTGCCATTTGGTACTAAAGGATGGTGCTAGTGTACTGGCTTACCCTATAAATAAACAGGGCTACACCAATATTTGCACCTTACTTAGCACGGGTAATATAAGAACCGAAAAAGGCCAATGCGAGCTGTATGTACAGGATGTACTTAATCATTTACAGCACAATGTATTGGTAGTAATACCACCTGCTACCCTTACTACAGCCTATGTTTTTGACAATGATTTTATACAGCAAGCTAAGCAGTATAAAAAGGTATTTGGGGCCCATGTATACTTGGCTATTACACGCCGCTATACCCATGCCGATGCTAAATTAATGGCCGCTACCCACCAGCTAGCTACCTTACTGCAAATGCCATTGGTGGCTACTAACAATGTTTTTTACCATAAACCTAGTAGGCGTAAACTGCAAGATGTTTTGGTATGCATTAAGGAAAAATGTACTATTTATAATGCAGGTTTTAAACTGTACCCTAATGCGGAGCGTTACCTAAAACCTACTGAAGAAATGCTACGCCTTTTTAGGCAATACCCAGAAGCAGTAGCAGCTACACAAACCATTGTAAACACCTGCACGTTTAGTTTACAAGAGTTGCAATACCAATACCCAGAGGAAATTACGGTGCATAAAGCTACGCCGCAGGAGGAGCTAGTATTTATTACTTGGCAGCATGCCAAAGAAATTTATGGCGAAACTATTCCGGCTAAAGTGCGGCAGAATATACAATACGAGTTAAAGTTTATAGGGGAGATGGAGTATGCTGCGTATTTTTTAACCGTGTACGATATTGTTAAGTTTGCTCGTAGCAAAAATATCCTATGCCAGGGTAGGGGTTCGGCGGCTAATTCTACGGTTTGTTATTGTTTAGGAATTACCTCGGTAGATCCTGCCAAATTCGATTTGCTGTTTGAACGTTTTTTATCGGCCGCCCGTAATGAGCCACCCGATATAGATGTAGATTTTGAGCACGAAAGGCGGGAGGAAGTAATACAATACATATATGAAAAATATGGAAGAGATAGGGCTGCCATAGTAGCCACCGTAACCCAGCAGCACCAAAAAGGTGCGTTAAGAGATGTGGCCAAAGCCATGGGTTTAAGTGTAGATACCATTA
>RDXK01000296.1 GCA_004292605.1 Bacteroidota bacterium | reverse complement strand
ATTAGCAGGGCGATGTGTATTCGCTTTTTCACGCCGCAAAATTATTGGGGTGATATATGTTTAAATGTTAATAAGCTATTAAGTTATTGGGCTACGAGTTGGGTTATTTTTTGGGCGGATGGGTGGTATTAGGGCGGGCAGCCTTATCTTAGCCGGGAATAATTATTTTTTAAAAAACACAAATTGCCATTATATGGGTAAGTACAGTGCCGGCGTATTACACGGCGAAGAATTAAGGGCTTTATTACAAGATGCAAAGCAAAACCAGTTTGCTATGCCTGCGGTAAATACCATAGGTACGAATAGTATAAATGCCACGCTTGAAGCGGCGGCCAAAGTAAATTCGCCCGTAATTATTCAGTTTTCCAATGGTGGTGCACAGTTTATAGCGGGTAAAGGCATGAAAAACGATGCACTGCAAGCCAATATTGCGGGTGGTATTTCTGGTGCCTTACATATACACAATGTAGCCAAATACTACGGTGTGCCGGTGGTGTTACATACCGACCATGCTGCCAAAAAATGGTTGCCATGGATAAGTGGTTTGATAGATGCTGGTGAGCAGTTTTTTAAGGAAAAAGGTCAGCCACTTTTTAGCTCGCACATGCTAGATTTAAGTGAGGAAAGTTTAGAAGAAAATATACATACTAGTGTGGCGTTTTTTAAGCGTATGAATCCGCTAGGTATGGCTATAGAAATAGAATTGGGTGTTACTGGTGGTGAGGAAGATGGTGTAGATAATAGCGGTATAGAAAATGACAAACTATACACACAGCCGCAACATGTAGCCGAGGCGTACAAGCAATTAGGCGAAGTAGGCGATTTGTTTACGGTGGCCGCCGCCTTTGGTAATGTACACGGTGTGTATAGCCCAGGTAACGTAGAGTTACGACCAGAAATTTTAAAGAACAGCCAAACCTATATTCAGGAGCATTTTGGTACGGGTGAAAAGCCAGTATACTTTGTGTTTCATGGTGGCAGTGGTAGTCCGCAAAGCCAAATTAGAGAGGCATTGGGCTATGGTGTGGTAAAAATGAATATTGATACCGATTTACAGTGGGCTTTCTGGGAAGGTGTATTGGATAACTATAAAAAGTACGAAGGGTACTTACAAGCACAGTTAGGAAACCCGGAAGGAGCCGACAAACCCAACAAAAAGCATTACGACCCACGAGTATGGTTACGCAAGGGTGAGGAAACGTTTATTAAGCGTTTAGAAACTGCTTTTGAAGATTTGAATTGTATTAATAGAAACGCATAGGCGTACCTTGTGTACTAAAAAAAGAGCCGCCTTTTGGGCGGCTCTTTTTGTTAATAGCCTTGGCAAAAGGGAAGTTGACTAGGTAATAAAGCAACTTAGGAAACGCTGGAACGTGTGCCGTAAATACAACAAAAAACAGCCGCACATGGCGGCTGCTTTTATAAATATTCACTTTATTAGTTATTGAACGTCGGCTGCTTTTAAGCCTGTATTTACTTCAATTTTAGTGAAGGTCATTTCTAACTTAAAGCCACCTTGATCGATGGTCATTACAGATGGTAATAAAATACCGCCGTAGCTTTTGTAATCCTTGTAGAAGGTAGCTATTACTAACTCACCACGTGGCGTTTCCATTTTACTAGCGGTTTTTACTTTTAAGCCTGTTTTCACGCTGTAGTAAGCCGAAGATTTTTTGCCTTTAGCAGGTGTAATTTCCACTTCATAAGTATCCTCACCGTCTACTGCTTCGATACCTTTTACGGTAAACTGTGCATTGTTTTTAAGGTGGTATATTTCCGATACTAAAGCGGCATTTTCATCCATTTCATCTTTGTCTTCATCGCTTAACGGAGCTTCTTGCCCTTGCTGTATTTTTTTGTAAACACCGTTATTTAGCAATTCCTTTTGTAACACCATAGCACCCATTTTAACTCGTTGCTATACGTACCTGGAAAAACATATTTGTTTACTAAAGGAATACTTTGGCCCATCACGGCTACGTTTGCTTCCATGGTTACATCTTTCAAAGCATTGTATGCCGCCTCTCCGCCGTATGCTTGAATGGCTTTTTCTATGATGGCTTTACCGGTGATAGAAGGATCTAATGTTTTGGTAGTAGGTGCTGCTACTTCCTGACCATCGCTATTGAAATATTTTACCTCACCATATTTTTCCAAACCCTTGCTTATTTCCTTGGCATTACCTACAATAATGATGTACATATTTTTTGTAGGAATGTACTTTTGAGCCATGGCTTGCACCGTTTGGCTATTTACGGCTGCAAGTTTGGTTAGGTATTTTTGGTAATAGTCGGCCGGTAAATTATTAATAGCTGTACGCAACGCAAAGTTGGCAATAGTGCTTGGTTGCTCTAAGGAACGTGCAAAACCACCCGATAAGTAATTTTTCATTCTGCTAAGTTCATCCGCAGGGATGGGTTCGTTTCTTAATCGCTCAAATTCTACAAAAAACTGGCCTATGGCACTGTCGGTTTTTTCGTTTCGTACACTAGCATTGGCGTTGAAAGTACCTACATATCTATCGGTATTTACATCGGAGTAAGCACCGTAGGTAAAGGCATATTTCTCCCGTAGGTTGGCAAATAAACGGCCGCTGAAACCACCGCCTAAAATATTACCCATTACATCCGTAGGTATATCATCGGGTGCTCCGGGTGCCAACTGTATAGGTGCTACAAATTGTAACAAGCTTTGTACACTTGCCGGCCTGTCTACTATTGCAATAATGTTTTTCGCAGGCTTATTCACCGCCGGAATTTTGGTAGCTGGCAAGGTTCCTTTTGCCCATTTGCCAAAATGTGTTTCGGCTAAGGCTTTCGCTTTTGCTGGGGTAATATCACCTACAAAAACCAAGTAACCTACATTGGGTTTCCAGTAAGTATTATAGAATTTTTTAACATCGGCGATGGTGATGGAGCTCACTGTTTTCTCGGTTTCAATATCGCCGTAAGGGTGATTTTTACCGTAAACAATGGCTTTTAGCACATTATCGCTAATAGCATCCGGATCGTCCTTAGCACTTTGTAAACCACTTAAAGTTTGCTTACGAACTTTTTCTAATTCCTTTTCGTCAAAGGCAGGCTGTAAAGCTACTTCCGCCATTAACTGAAATACTTTATCAAAATTATTTACCAGTGCATTGGCCGAAACACTGGTGGCCGATGAACCTACATTGCCACCCAAGAAATCAATTTCTTCATCCAAAACGGCTTTTGATTTTTTTACGGTGCCTCTACGCAGTAAACTGCCCGCTAGGGAAGAGGTGCCCGCTTTTTCGCCTTCAATAAATGGCTCAATGTTCAGCGATAAAGAGGCAGTAACACGTGGTAATTTATTGTTTTGTACCACATATACTTTTAAGCCATTGGCCAAGGTAAATATGGTGGGCTGTGCTATAGAAATTACGGGTGCAGGCGATGGCTGCGGTGCTTTAGAACGATCTATTTTTACGGTTTGAGCCATTAATGCCATGGGTATAATACCCGCAAGACTCATTATTATTTTTTTCATGCTTTTTTATATTGCAATTAGGTAAGTAAGGGGTTATTTTTTAGCTGTACTTTTTGGTACATAGTACAGTACCACACGGTTATCCTTGTTCAAGTATTTTTTGGCTACGTTTAGCACATCTTGCTTGGTTACTTTATTGAATTTTTCAATTTCTGTGTTTACCAAATTGGCATCGCCAAAATACACTTCGTAGTTGGCCAAACTTTCCGCAATACCGGCCATAGAGCCATTTTTCTGTACAAATTCAGCGGCTATTTTATTTCTTACCTTTTCAAATTCTCTATCGCTTACTAGGTTTACTTTTAAATCGGCCACCAAGCTATCGGCAGTTTTTTCCAATACTTCTGGTGCTACACCGCCGTTGGCAATGGCGTACACAATAAATAAGCCAGCATCCTCATTAAAAAACGG
>RDXK01000295.1 GCA_004292605.1 Bacteroidota bacterium | reverse complement strand
TTTCAAAATCTTGCTTTTCATAACGGTCGAAGTAATTAACATACATCTGTAACTGACCAATATCTTGATGGGAGAGCTTTGATGTTTTTATTTCAACGATAACAAAACATTGTAGAAGACGATTATAAAAAACAAGGTCGATGAAAAATTCGTCACCTTCTAAATGAATGCGTTTTTGGCGTGCCACAAAGGAAAAGCCATTGCCAATTTCGAGCAAAAAATCATGTAGGTGGGTAATGATTGCAGACTCTAAATCCTTTTCGTAATAAGCAGCTTCTCTTTTAAGCCCCAAAAATTCCAGAACCATTGGGTCTTTAATAATTTCCTTAGCATCGGTAGGCAGTTTTTCATCTCTCGCCACGGCTAACACAGCTTGTACATCGTTACTTATTAATAAACGCTCGAAAAGTTGGCTGTTCACTTGTCGCTCCAGTTGTCTGGCAGTCCAATTATTTTTTTCGGTTTCCGCTATGTAAAAATCTCTTTTATCCTGATTATCAATGCTTATTAATGTTTTATAATGAGTCCAATTGAATTGCGACCGCAGTGCGGACGCAATTGGAAAAGTGCGGTAAAATTGCCTATATCTTTCTAACTGACGAACTGAAAAGCCTGTGCCAAACCTTGGCTGAAAAACTTCTGAAATAGTTTTGATAAGGTATGAACCATAGTCGGCACGATTTTTTCCTTGCTGCTCCTCTTCAAAAATTATTTTTCCAATTTTCCAATACATCAATACTCGTTCATTATCTACCGCCCGAACAGCATTTGCCTGAGCATTGGAAATAATGCTTTGAATTTGAATGAATATGTCTTTCTTAATGTCCATTTATATAAACGTTTTGGAAATTACAATTTGGGGAGTCACTGAATGTATCTAGTTGATTTTTATTTTTAAAGAGTCATTATAGTGTGTATGTTCACCTCGGTTAATGGAACTATTCGAAGCCATGCGTATAAATTTCAGGTTTTTTTTCAGAGAGTAGCGGTGTTATTTTAGGAACTCAGCGAGTTTACCAAGGCTTTACATACCATACACCTTCCAAATGGTGCATTTCATGTATACCAATTATTTATGTATTTCAGATGATGGTAGTTAAAATTCATGCCTTTTAATAACCAAAACCACCAAAGCATTTTACGCCTTGGTGGCTTTAACAGTGTACTGCTTTATTTTTTTAAACCTATCTCTCGCAAGCGTTCATCTAAGTAGGCGCCGGCGGTGATATCGTCGTATGCTTTGGGGTTGCTAGCATCTATACAAATATCTAGGCAGGCTAGGCTCATTTCGCTACGCGGATGCAGGAAAAACGGCATAGAAAAACGGCTGGTGTGCCAAAACTCTCTTGCCGGGTTTACTACACGGTGGGTGGTACTGCGTAGTTTGTTATTGGTTAGTCGCTGTAGCATATCGCCCACATTTACTACTATTTGTTCTGGCAGGCTGGTTACGGCCACCCATTCCCCTTGTTTGGTAAGTATTTGTAACCCGTCGGCACTGGCGCCAACTAGCAGCGTAATTAAGTTTATATCTTCATGCTGCTCTGCCCGTATGGCACTTTTGGGCTCATGGGTTATGGGCGGGTAATGTATACAGCGTAAAATGCTATTACCGTGGTAAATATGTGGTGCAAAATAATCTTGCGGAAGCTGTAAATACAAGGCTATGGCTTGTAACAAATGGCTGCCGCTTTTTTCAAAATATTGGTAAGCTTGGGTAAGGGTTTGGTTAAAATCGGTTATTTGCGGTACTTGTACATTGGGTGGGTAATGCTCCGTTAGTTGATCATCGGTTTCTATTTGTCCAAACTGAAAAAACTCCTTTAAATCGGGGGCATCGCTTCCTTTAGCATGTTCTTTACCAAAACTGGTATAGCCACGCTGGCCGGCAAGGCCGGGTATTTCATACTGTTTTTTTTCTACTAAGGGTAAACTAAAAAATTCCTGTACTAGCTGGTATTGCCTGGCAATAACATCGTCCGGCACGCCGTGGTTTTTTACGGCCACAAAACCTACTTCCTCATATGCTGTGCCAAGGGCTTGTACAAACTGTTGTTTTTCCTGGGCGGTGCCGTGGGTAAACTGGGCCAAATCTACTACTGGTATGCTCATAACTTTGGTTTGTATAAAGCTACTAAACCATTTGTATATGCACTATGGTGTGGGAAATTTAGGTAGTAGGGTGGGTGCAATGCACAGATGCCCCGCTACACTGGTAGCAGGGCCCTATGTATGGTTGCTTGCCTATTAATTTTTTTGGAATCGTATGGCTTTTACAAAAGCACTGCCGCAAAAGGCGTTCATTACATAATTGCCTTGCGTTAAATCTTGCAGGCTACAGGTAATGTGCTGGTAACCACTGTTTAATGGGTGGGTGATGGTTTTGGCTAATTTGCCCTGCACATCTAAAATTTTTAATATAAACCGTTCGCTTTTATTGGCGATGATGTGTAAATGACTGGTATCGTTTACAATTGTGGTTTGCATAATTTGTACGTACATACGAGGATGGATTTTATTGTTTTAAAAAGGATTGGATTGGGGGCTCAAAAAACACACTGCCCTCTACTTAAAGCAAAAACACCCCCAGTGTTGGGGGTGCTTCTGTTGAAGTCCGTCGAAATTTTGCGGTTCCGAAGTTTTTTTGAATTGGTTGCCTTACTTACATCTACCGGATGTAGCGGTGGCAATGGCTTTCAAAATTCCTCTGAAGTTTATCTTTAAAGAGCCAACTTCAGCGGTGGGGCTCTGGTTTCTCGTTAGGACATTTGAATCTAAAACAGGATTATTGGATATTGGTTTCAACCGGAGATATTGGATTTTTTGTTTTCTGGGTTTGGTGTTGTTTCCATCTCAATTACTCGAGACTTTCAGGGTGGCGGATTAACGGGTTTACGGATTGTTTGTTTTCACCTGATGGGTTTTGGGCTGGCTGGGTTCGGATTACTATTTTTAAGAAGTTCATTTTGTTTGTTTTTATCTACACCAAATATACTTTCCATTTCTGGGAAAAATGTGGACAAAAAAGACAATAAAAAAGCCCCGAAAAGACTTTCCGAGGCTTAGTTTATTTTTACATATGTTTTTAAATACCATACTCACTTAAAAACTTGATACGCATTAGTTTTAATTGTTCCCACTCAAAACCCCAATCGGCTAGCTCCTGCTGGGCTACTTCTAAGCTACTAGTTTCGCAGGTTTTAAAGTACTCCACTATTTCATCTTGTTCTTCTTCATCTAGCACATCGGCTATGGCATAGTTTAGGTTTAGCTTGGTGCCGCTAGCTACTATGGTTTCCATTTCTTCTAACAGCTCGTGTATACGCAGCCCTTTTGCCGAAGCTATATTATCGAGCGGCATTTTTTTATCAATGTTTTGAATAATGAAGATTTTGTTGTTGCTTTTATTTAGCACACTCTTCATCACAAAATCGTCGGGCTTCTCTATATTATTATCCTCTACATAGCGGGCTATTAGCTCCAAAAACGGTTTACCGTATCTGGTAGCTTTCCCTTTGCTCACACCACTGCATTTTTCCATTTCAGCTATCGTGGTGGGGTATTGGGTTGCCATATCCTGCAGGCTAGTTTCCAGAAAAATTACAAAAGGTGGTAGGTTTTGTTTTTTTGCTTCTTTTAAACGCAGCTCCTTTAGCATGGTAAACAAGGCTTCATCTAAACTAGCGGCTTCGGCTTCATCATCGCCCTTATCGTCGTCTGCCACTTCTTCAAATACATTGTTCAATACTATTTGGTAAGCGGTAGGTTTTTTCAAAAATTGCTCCCCTAGTTCCGTAATTTTTAGAAGGCCATATTCTTCAATATCTTTTCGCAAATGGTTCGAAAGTTGCATTTGCCTTATCAGGCTGTTCCAAAAAAGTTCATCCTTGGCTTTGCCTATACCAAATACGCCCAAACCCTCGTGCCTAAACATGGTAATTTG
>RDXK01000106.1 GCA_004292605.1 Bacteroidota bacterium | reverse complement strand
TTTACAAAAAAGTTGTTTATCCTTCCAGTTTTTTTGGGGGGGGGGGGGGGCGATGATGAGTAGGCATGTATGTGTGTTTTGTTTAAAGTTAGTATGAAAAGTTTCATACTTCCAAATTTTATGCCTTTTGTGTAATTAATTTGTTCAATATTTAAACAAAAAGGCCTGCTTTTGGGGTTAATGGGTAGTAGTGTTAGCTTTATTGTCATGACTGGTTCTACAGAACGTTGTGGTAAAACCTCCCTTAATCCCTCCAACGGAGGGAGATGGCGTTTCGTTTGTGTTGTTTGTTCACGTTTTATTTTTCGTCATATCCACCATCGTGTAACGAGGGAGATATCTGCTGAATCGAAGGCTTTTCGTCCTTTCTTTTTTCTTGATAAAAAAGAAACAAAAAATCAAGGCTGTAAAAGAATGTAGCTAAAAATATTTTTTGTACGCTAAACGAAAAAAACTCCCTGCGGTCAAACAGTTTTTCATTTTTAACGCTCCCAAAAATTATTTTCTTAACGCCATTCTTTTAAGGCCGAAGGAAACAGCCACTTTCGGCTTACTTCGTGAACTTTGCGGTTTCCTTTGCGGCCTTTGTGTTTTGTATTACCTGCTTTTGATGACATTTTTCGTTCATCACTTTGCGAAGAATCTCGAAATGACGGCTAGTTTTGAATAGCTTCTAGAAATGCTCCCAAACGGTGCTGACTAGTTTTAGCTACAATAGTTCCCTGACGCATATACACAAATGTGGTGTTGGTTCGGCCAAATGTTTTTAAAACCGTATAATCAGCAATCAGTACTTGGTTGGGTTTATTCCATACTTTGGCTACCGCCTCCGGGTGATGGGTAACCACCAATAGCGGTATATTTTTGGTAGCGGCTACTTTTTGTAACTCTATAAAATTTTTATCTATCCAGCTACTACGTGTTTCTGGTTGCTTTACTAACACCAATATATACGGCTGCGGTTGGTTGAGTATAGCCACCGTAGTATCTGTACGCTGTAAACTCAACAGAGCAAAATCGGCTATGGCAGCTTGGGCGGTGCCTTTGCGTATCAGCTTATCGTACCTATTCACAAAGGTGTAAATACTGTCATCAAAATCCGCGGGGAAATCATCCATACCAAATTCTACTAGTTTGCCTTGCTTTTTGTATTGAAAACTGATTGCAAAACTATCGGGTATGGCACCTGCAGGTATCTTCATTTGTTCTGCAATATTATTGCCCACTTTGTACGGTAAACAATCTACTATGGGCAAGTAACGTAATGTATAGGCCTGCAACCCTAGCGTAGCGGCAGCAGCC
Organism: Bacteroidota bacterium; assembly: GCA_004292605.1. GTDB lineage: Bacteria > Bacteroidota > Bacteroidia > Chitinophagales > Chitinophagaceae > UBA10646. Next base: position 33,458 of record RDXK01000106.1, on the reverse strand, counting down.
AATAGGGTAGTATAAAAAGGTAATTTCGCTGCTTTATTAGGGCTGTTTTTATACCAGCTTAAAAGTAGGCCAAGCAGTATCAATAAAACCACATCTTTCAAAAAACTTGCCAGCGGTGTAAGGGGTAAACAATCGCCAAAACAACCACAACTTTTAAACTGGCCCGATAGGTAGGCATAGCCAGTTAAAAAAGTAAAAAACACCGTTAGCAGTAGTAAAAATTGTATAATTTTTTTGGGCTGCCAAAGTACTAGTAAAGCCACACCAGCTACTATTTCTGCCGTGTTCATACCTATGGCTAAGGGTAAGCTGAAGGCGTTTAAAAAAGGTGTGTGCCACACTTCAAAAAACTCCTGCATTTTATAGCTAAGTCCTAACGGATCGTTGGCTTTTACCAAGCCCGATGCTATAAATACCGTACCTACTAACCAGCGTATAATAGTGGCTACTTTTTCCATGGTGGTAAGTTACGCTTTGTGTTTACCTTCTGCAATAAGTATCAGGGCAAAGGCTGCATAATTAACAATATCTATATAATTGGCATCTATGCCTTCGCTAATAAGGGTTTTACCATCGTTGGCTAAAATTTGCTTTACGCGTAACAGCTTTACTAAAATTAAATCGGCAAAACTTTCTTGGCTCATATCTCGCCATGCTTCACCGTAATCATGGTTTTTTAAACGCATGGTTTGTTCCGCCTGTGCTAGTGCGTGGGTGTATAATAAGCTTGCCTCATCGTAGGGTAATTCCTCTATGGCGGCGGCCCCTTTAGCCAATTGTATTAAGCCTATCAACCCATAATTTACAATGCCTATAAATTCACTTTCAATACTATCGGTAACCAATTGTGTTTTGGCCTGAATATTTCTAATACGTAGGGCTTTAATCATTATTTGGTCTACAATACTTATGGGGCGTAGCACCCGCCAGGAGGTACCGTAATCCTTGGTTTTTTTTAAAAAAATATCTTTTGCCCTTGTGGTGGCTTGCTGGTATTGTACCGTTGTATCTTGCATAAAATTCACAACCATTTCTTGGTTCAAAAATAACGGAATAGTACATGCAGTATTCGCTCAATTGTAAAGGTACCTTGGTAAACATTTCCCAGCCCGTGGTGATGGGTATTATAAACGCCACACCCGATTCGTTTTATGCAGGCTCACAAGTATCTACCGTGCAGGCAGCGGTGGCCCAAGCCACACTTATGCTACAGCAAGGAGCTACTATGGTAGATGTGGGTGGCCAAACCAGTAAACCTGGCTCACAACCCATCAGTACTCAGCAGGAAATAGATAGGGTAGTACCCGTAATAGCAGCTATAAAAGCCCAGTTTCCAGAAGCTATACTGTCTATAGATACCTATAGAGCTACCGTAGCTGCGGAAGCCATTGCCGCAGGCGCCAGTATAGTAAATGATATTAGTGGCGGACTGCTTGATGCCGATATGCTTACCACTGTAGCCGCCCTTAAGGTGCCGTATATAGCTATGCATATGCAGGGCAACCCCAGTACTATGCAGCAAAACCCCACTTACCAAAACATAGTAACAGAGTTGTTGGAATTTTTTGCGGATCGATTAGCGGTATATGAGCGGCTTGGTATTACCGATGTGGTGTTAGATGTAGGTTTTGGTTTCGGGAAAACAGTGGAGCATAATTACCAATTAGCCAATCAGTTTTCTTGTTTTGCAGCCCTTCACAAGCCATTGCTAGCGGGTGTTTCACGCAAAAGTATGCTGTATAAACCCTTGCAAACTACCCCTGAAAATAGTTTGCATGCTACCACGGCTATGCACTTATTTCTGCTACAGCAAGGGGCCCATATTTTGCGTGTGCACGATGTAGAGCCTGCGGTACACACCATAAAAATTTGGGAGCAGTTACAAAAAAATCGGGCGGTGCAGCACTAAGCTAAACCACCCGAATGTGCAAACCTCGTAAGCCGGATTCTGTTTTAACACTATCATTTATCTAGGATGTTTATTACTAAACACCTCTTGCTGCCTACCCTGAAGCATTGAACGAGCCGCTCTCAAACGCTTCTATACATGGCATTACAGTACCCAAAGTTTACCCAAGCCTATGGTTACCCATACGCTTTGTGAGCCCTTACCTCACATTTTCACCCTTACCTTGTGTTAGCAAGGCGGTAATTTTCTGTGGCACTCTTTCTTTCTTTTGCAAGAAGCCGGCTGTTCACCGGTGGGTTGCTCTACACTGTCCAGACTTTCCTTCCTTGTTTCCAAGAACGATAGTTCGGGTTTGCGGTACAAAGGTAACCTTAATATTGAAAATGAATTTCCGTAGCACCATAACCGTATTGTGGATGGTACTGGTTAGTAAAATATTTTACGTTTTTACGCAGTTTTAAAAGTTCATGTATTTCATCGCGTAGGCGGCCACTACCAACCCCGTGTATAATGGTAAGCGAAGGCTGCATGTGCTGCACACTAAGCTCGTACCATTTTTCAAATTCGGTTAGTTGGGTTTGTAATATTTCGTAATTGTCTAGCTGTTTCCAATTATCCATCAGCTTTTCCATATGTAAATCTACCACGCTACGGGGTGGCGGTAAATGCTCTCTAAATTTCTTGGCTTCGTATACTTTTAAGCCTTTACTAATGAGGCTGCTTACCTCAAATTTTTCTTCTACGGCAGCATCGGGATAGCTGTTAAATAGTACATAGTTAATGGTAGGCACATTGTTTTGCTTTAGCTCCTCTATTAACTTAAATACCTGTTTGCCTTTTAATTTTATTTGCTTCCGCACTTCGGCTGCTTTGCCTTTTTGGGGTGTTAGTAGGCTAAACTGCCAATCGAAATTGGGGTTATTGCTTAGCAAAGCAAAAGGCACATCGTGTACATAAAAATCCTGTCCGGGTAGCAATTGGTTTTTCAGGGTAAACTCTAATTGGCCACCGCAGTATAAATTGTATACAAATTGAAAAGCATGTGGTGTGGTATTTAGTACATGAATTTTAAATAGTTGCACTATTTCTTCATCAAACTCATTGGTGCTAAATTGGGGTAAAAAACTAAGCCATACACCTTCTTCCACCTTTTGCGTTACGGGTTTGGCCGTTTCTTTTGGTATAGTATCTATGTAGGTTTTGGGCGTGGTAGTTTTTGCGGCAGCCTGGGTAGTTTTCTTTTTTGAAAAGCGGTAGAAATAAGGAAAATCTAACTGATCGGTATACGCCGGAAAACGAACTCCCCGTACTTCAATCAATACCATTTTATCGTTTAAAATTTCTATTACCTTGCCTTCTTCCTGTGTGTGTAGCACCAAAATTTCGTCGCCTACTTCATACTTCATCTTGCAAAAATACGTTGCGTTGTGGGCTAAAAAAACAATTGGTAGAAATGCTTGGATAGATACTAAATATGCATTTTTAGTATCATAGGAATAGGCTCCATTTATCACAAAAATTATTTGCTATCAAGGTTAATTGATACCTTTCTACGAAACTATTCATATGCGACTACTGCTTTTAACCATGCTGGCTGCTTCAAGCATACCTACATTGGCACAGCAAAAACCAACGGTGGCGGCTAAAGATTCCGTTCCACACACCAAATTTGCTGCTTTGCCCTTAAAGCCCGAACGGGAAATAAAATTTACCACCCAAGAAGGTACTTGGATGAGTGTAGATGTTAGTGCCGATGGCAAAACCATTGCGTTCGATTTGTTGGGCGACATTTACACCATACCCGTTACAGGCGGTAAAGCTACGCAGGTAACCAAGGGTATGGCATATGAAACACATCCGCGTTTTAGTCCGGATGGTAAAAAAATACTATTTACCAGCGATAGAAGTGGAAGCGATAATATTTGGTACCTCGATTTTGAAAAGCAAGATACCATTCAGCTTACCAAGGAAGGCACGGAGGATTTTCCCAATGCCGTGTGGACTCCCGATGGAAATTATATTATAGCCAGCAAGGGTAGGCGACTGCCAAAATTATTTCTATACCACAAAGATGGTGGTGGGGGAATAGCCCTGAACGATCAGCCTGCGGGTGCCAAAACCATCGATCCTTTTACCAGTGCCGATGGAAATACAGTTTACTATAGCCAGCGTTTTGGTAGCTGGAACTACAATGCCCTTTTGCCCCAATACCAAATAGGTACCTACGATAGAAAAAAAGGTGTTACCAATACCATTACTTCCCGTTACGGCTCGGCCTTTACACCAACTTTAAGTAAGGATGGTTTATGGATGGTATACGGAAGCAGATACCAAGATAAAACAGGCTTGGTACTACGTAATTTAAAAAATGGCGATGAGCGTTGGCTGGCATACCCCGTACAGCGAGATGAGCAGGAGAGTATTGCCCCACAAGGTGTATTACCCGGCATGAGTTTTACACCTGATAGTAAGTTTTTAATAGCCAGCTATGGTGGTAAAATTTGGCGTTTACCCATAGAAGGTGGCACTGCTACAGAAATACCTTTTGAGGTAGATGTGGCTTTGGAAATGGGCCCTCGTGTATATTTTAATTATGCCATTAAGGATACAAGTGCTGCATTGGCTACCCAAATACGGGATGCTGCTCCCAGCCCAGATGGTAAACAACTGGCATTTACAGCATTGAACCGATTGTACGTAATGGATTACCCCAATGGTACGCCACAGCGTGTAACCAATTTTAATTTTACGGAAGCTATGCCTGCTTGGAGCCCGGATGGTAAACAACTGGTATTTGTAACTTGGAACGAAACCGAAGGTGGCCATGTATACAAAGCTAGCTTTGGTAAAAAAATAGCCATTACTAAACTTACCGAAGGCTCTGACGGTTTTTATATGCAGCCCGCTTGGAGCTACAACAATAGAATTACCTTTTTTAGTGCTCCAAAACGCTTATTTAAGGATGCGGAAAGTCCGTTTTTTAGCGGAGCCGAGGGGGAATTAGTGTGGGTAAACGCCAATGGTGGTACCATTACTAAAATAGAATATGCTGGCCAATACGGCAATGTGCATTTTACTAAAGATACAGGTAGGGTTTTTGCCAATGGCAATGGCGGTACCCTAGTATCGTTCCGGTGGGATGGAACAGATGTTAAAACCCATGCTCGCATCACGGGTATTACTACGTACGGTAGCGTAGCCGATGCCGATGACCATAACCACGGCGGTGCACCACACCAAGCCGATGGCACAAGTGAAAACTCTGCGGCCAGTTTGCATTACGTGATGGGAAAATCTATCATGAACCCTACTAACTCGGTAAATTATTGTATGCTGCCCCAAGGTGCAAGTGGCAAGGAACCACAAAATATGCCGTCGCCAGCGGGCACCATACTTATGGCGCCGGTAGGTAACCAAGCCGTGGCACAAGTAAATAATAATGTGTATGTAGTAACTATTCCGGAGGCGGGTAAGGTGCCTAATATAAATGTGGGCAACCCTGCGGCAAGTTCTTTTCCTGCGAAGCAATTAACGGAAATTGGGGGCGAATGGCCTGCTTGGGAAGCTGATGGTAAAAAAATACATTGGAGTTTAGGAAATGGCCATTGGGTGTACGATACGGAACGTGCTAAATTTGTAGAAGACTCCGTAAAAGCCGCTAAAAAAGCGGAAACCAAAGCCAAAGCAGATAGTGTAGCGGCCTTGGTAAAATTGGGCGCTGATGCAAAAAAAATAGCCGATTCCTTGGCCAAAAAAACAGCTGATAGTTTGGTGGCTTATTTTAAAGCCAACCCTGATAAGGCAAAAGCCGATAGCATAGCAAAAGCGGAATTAAAGAAAAATGAGAAATATACGCCTGCGGAAAACCAAGTAAAAGTGTATTACACCAAGGATATACCTACAGGTACGGTACTGCTAAAAAATGCCCGAATAGTTACGATGAATGGTGATGAGGTGATAGAACAAGGCGATGTTTTGGTAGTAAACAATCGTATACAGCAGGTGGGTAAAACAGGTACTATAAAAGCACCTGCCGGCACCCAGGAAATTGACTGTAGCGGAAAAACCATTACACCGGGTTTTATAGATACACACGCCCACATGTGGCCATTTTGGGGTTTGCATAAAAACAATGTATGGATATACGCGGCCAACTTAGCGTATGGTGTTACCACCACCCGTGACCCACAAACTGCCACCACCGATGTACTTACTTATGGCGATATGGTGAATGCCGGTACCATACCCGGCCCACGTATTTACAGCACAGGCCCGGGCGTTGGTTTTTGGATGTATAATTTGAAAGATTTAGAGCAAACCAAAAATGTTTTAAAACAATACAGTAAATACTTTAATACACAGTATATAAAAATGTATTTGGTGGGCAATAGGCAGCACCGCCAGTGGGTAATTATGGCTGCTAAGGAGCAGAAATTAATGCCTACCACAGAGGGCGGACTAGATTACAAATTAAACATCACCCAGTTAATGGATGGCTATCCTGGCCATGAACACGCTATACCTATTCACCCATTGTACAGCGATGTTACCAAAACCATCGGGCAAAGTAAAATGGCATACACACCTACCTTGCTAGTGGCATACGGTGGCCCGTGGGCAGAGAATTTTTACTACACCACGGAAAGTCCACTACACGATGCTAAACTTAACAGGTTTACGCCTTACGAGGAGCTGAACGAAAAAGCACGCCGCCGCACAGGCAGTTTGGGTGGCTGGTTTACACCAGAAGATCATGTGTTTAAAAAACATTCGCAAGGGGTAATGAGTGTGGTAAACAATGGTGGTTTAGCCGGCATTGGCAGTCATGGTCAGTTACAAGGCCTTGGTTACCACTGGGAGCTTTGGAGTGTGGGTAGCGGTGGATTAACACCACACCAAACTTTAAAAGTAGCTACTATTTTAGGTGCGGAAGCGTTGGGTTTAGATAAGGAATTGGGAAGCATAGAAGCGGGAAAATTGGCCGATTTAGTAATTATGGATGCCAACCCACTTACCAATATTCGGAATACTAATACCATTAAATATGTGATGAAAAATGGAAGACTGTATAGCGGTGATACGCTGGATGAAATTTATCCTACACCAAGGAAATTAGATATTACGCCGTGGACAAAGCCCACGCCTCCTATTACCACTACTGTAAAAGAGTAAGGGGAAGAAGATTAATATCGAAAGGCTGTTTTGCTTAGGCAGAGCAGCCTTTTTTGTTTTTGGGAAAGAGTGTAGGGATGAATAGATAAACCTAATTCATTCAGTTCAGGGGTAATCATCCTAACATCATATGTATATGGTCGATGCCGTCTTCCACGTAAACTTCACCGATGGTGGTAAACCCAAAACTTTCATAAAATTTTTGCAAGTACAGTTGTGCACCTATTTGTATGGCACCCTCCCCAAATACTTGGTGGCACAGTTCTATGGCTTCTTCCATCAATACTTTTCCCAAACCGCTACCTCTGTATTGCGGCGATGTTACCACCCGGCCAATACTGGTTTCCGGAAACAAAATACCGGGCGGTACCAACCGAGCATAAGCTGCTACATTCCCCTCCACAAAGCCACATAAATGCAGGCAATGTTCATCGGCATTATCGGCATCTAAAAACACACAATTTTGTTCCACCACAAATACTTCGCTACGCAGCCGGAGCACTTGGTAAAGCGTGTGGTTAGGTAAATCATCAAAACTAAAACACTCCCACTGTACCAGCATTATTGCAAGTTTGAACGCATAAAAAATATCGATTTATTGTAGGTGTCGGTCATGTTAGCACCGCTCCATCCGTGGCCAGCACCTTGGTATACCGTAAAACTACTTTGTACACCTGCAATTTGTAATCGTCTGAACAAACTATCGCTTTGCCTGATGGGTACCACATTGTCCGCAGTGCCATGAAAAATGGCTGTGGGTACGGCAGAAGTAGCATTGGCAAAAAACAACGGACTGGCATTGGTGTAAGCCATTAAATTGCTGCTAGGTGAACCGCTCATAAATATGGTTAATAGTTGCGGATAAGTAGGGTCTGGCGGATTATTAAATAGGTCAATCATATTGGTGGGCCCAAATAAATTTACCACACATTTAATATTTCTATTGGCATTGGCAGTGTAGGCTTTTAGCATGGCTAAATGTGCACCAGCACTAGCCCCTAAAAATGCCGTTTTACTAACGTTGATCTGGTAATTGTTGGCTTCGCTAGTAACAAATTGGTACGCAGAATTGATATCATTGATTTGTGTTGGCCACAAATTGGTTCCTGTAAGGGTGGCTAATCGGTAGTTGGTATTTACAATAGCGTAATCGGGCATACGGGCTTTTAAACTATCTACTACGGCGGCAAAATCGGCTTTATCACCGCTTGTCCACGCCCCACCATGAATCATAAATACTACGGGTGTAGTGGTAGTACTTCTGTTGGCAGGTAAGTGTACATCTAACCGCTGTTTTGCATCGGTACCATAAGCTACATCTAGCAAAACGGTAGCACCATTACCACTGTTGCCACTTTCTTTTTTACAAGCAGTAGCCACTAGTAAAGTGATGCCTGTAATTACCAACCATACTTTTTTCATATCTAGTAGTTTTAATTTATAACAATCCATCGTTATTTGAAATTAGGTAAATTTTGGAGAATCTACTTATTTCAGCGTTTTGCGGGCAGGCTATCACCCAACAAGCTTGCTACTGCTTATTCTGGATTACGAGTAAAAAATACAAATGCGTATTTTTTCATCATAGCATAGGTTACAAATACATGTACCAGCAATACAATGGAATACGCAAAAAGGAAGTATAAACAGCCTTTAACCAACTGCACTAAAAAAGCTTTATCCACCGTGCCTCCTGCCGAGTAGGCTGGCATGGCTTCCACCTGCATTTCTAACACACTAGGGTTTTTGGCTACCAAAAAAAGCTGTGTAATATTTAGTAAAGCAAATACAATACTTACATAACTATTTACCCGAAGCCAATCGCCCAATTTCGGCCCTAAAATTCTATTTTGGTCAATACCCACCATTACAAAACGAATGCTGCAATAGGTGTAGATACATACGCAAGCAATGATGAATAGGGGTAATAAAAGTGCTGGCTGACTTAATGCTACCACTAGCACTATACAGCAAAGTGTGCCAAAAAATAAAGCCACGGGCACCAGTAAAAAACTAAGTATGCGGTATAGTGTAAGCATGCCTATGCTAAGTTTAGTTTGATAGATAATTCGGTGAGTTGTTTATCGTCTATACTGCTAGGAGCATCTAACATCACATCTCTACCACTGTTATTTTTGGGGAAGGCTATAAAGTCGCGTATGCTTTCGCTGCCGCCTAAAATGCTACAAAGCCTATCAAAACCAAAAGCTATACCACCGTGTGGCGGTGCCCCATATTCAAATGCACCTAGTAAAAACCCGAATTTATGCAGGGCTTCCTCTGGGCTCATGCCTAAGGCCGCAAACATTTTTTCCTGCAGTTCTCGCTGAAAAATACGAATACTTCCTCCGCCTATTTCATTGCCGTTTAGCACCATATCGTAAGCATTGGCCTTGATGTTAGCGTAAGGGTGTTCCAAGTATTTTGCTGCGTTTTCTATAGCCGGATTATTGTTAATCATGGTAGCTATATCGCTCGGCTTGGGCGATGTAAATGGATGGTGGCGGGCTACCCAGCGGTTATCGTCTTCCGCATATTCAAACAATGGAAAATCAAGCACCCACAATAGTTTAAACTCATTTGGGTTACGCAGGTTTAGGCGTTTGCCCATTTCTAAACGCAGTTCGCTGGCGGCTTTACGTGTACGCTCTTCTGCACCTGCTAACAGCAAAATTAAATCGCCTTTTTGTGCACCACAGGCTTGGGCAATAGCTGCTAACTTTTCTTCGCTGTAAAACTTATCTATGCTGCTTTTAAAACTACCATCGGTATTGCATTTAATAAATGCCAATCCTTTCATACCTATTTGGGGGCGTTTTACCCATTCTACCAATTCATCGGTTTGTTTACGGGTATACTCGCTACAGTTAGGAGCGGCAATGGCTATTACAGTTTCAGCATCGTTAAACACAGCAAAATCGCTTTCTAGGGCGGCATGCTCAGCATTTCCTTTGGTGGTGCTTGGCACCGCTACTTGCTTGTTTACAAAAGTGTGCTGCGGAAATTTTAGGTTGGTAAGTTGCATGCCAAAACGTATATCTGGCTTATCGTTACCATACATCCACATGGCTTCTTCCCACGTGGTTCTTTCTACTTTTTCTGTGTAATCTATTCCCTTTACTGCTTTGAAAATATGCTTGATGAGGCCTTCAAACATTTGTAGAATATCTTCTTGTTCTACAAAGGCCATCTCACAATCTATCTGGGTAAATTCTGGCTGTCTGTCAGCTCTCAAATCCTCATCTCTAAAACACTTTACTATTTGGTAATACCTATCGTACCCGCTTACCATTAATAGCTGTTTAAATGTTTGCGGACTTTGCGGCAGTGCGTAAAATTCACCAGCATTCATACGGCTGGGCACCACAAAATCTCTTGCACCTTCCGGCGTACTTTTTATTAAAAATGGTGTTTCAATATCCATAAAACCTTGCTCGTGCAGGTAATTACGGGCGGCACGGTTTACGGCATAGCGAAGTTCTAAATTCTTTTTTACGGCATTGCGGCGTAAATCCAAGTAGCGATACTTCATGCGTATATCATCGCCACCATCGGTATCATCCGTAATAGTAAAAGGTGGTACGGCAGATTTATTTAAAATCTTGAATTCTTCCACCGCTATTTCTATATCGCCGGTAGGTATTTGAGTATTTTTATTGCTACGTTCTTGCACAGTACCAGTAACGGTAATTACATATTCACGACCCAATGGTTGGGCATCTAACACCGGTTGTAAGGCTTCGCCAAACAGTAATTGGGTAATGCCATATCTATCGCGTAAATCTACAAAAGTGATAGAGCCAAATTTACGTACAGTTTGCACCCAGCCAGCCAGGGTAACGCTGGTGGAAACTTGGTTGAGCCTTAATTCGCCACAAGTGTGTGTACGATACATATTTTAATTTATTTTGCTTGTTTTCAAGAACGGCAAATATACGTTTACAAGCCTATTTTTTAGGTGCTATAATTCCTTCTTGAAAGTATACACTTCATGTACACACATCGCACATATAGATGGGCTACGGCTCTGTATTTTTTTCTGGCAGGTATTGTATTTAGTAGTTGGGCCAGCCGAATTGCCCTGTTACAAAAGCAATGGAATTTTACCGATAAACAATTGGGTACGGTACTTTTTGCCTTGCCTGTAGGCCTGCTTTTGAGCTTGCCCTTTGCCGGTAAACTGGTACATAGGCTGGGAAGTAAACTAATGGTGGTGGCATCGGCCATACTATATACGCTGTTTCTTACCTGTATAGCTTATGCCGATGGTACGATTACGATAGCTATAACCTTATTGTTTTTTGGGGCACTAGGCAATACCATCAATATTAGTGTAAACACCATGGCCGTAGAGGTACAGCAGTATTTCCCCAAAAGCATTATTGCTAGTTTCCACGGTGTATGGAGTTTGGCGGGCTTTGTGGGTGCCGCTGTGGGGTATTTGGCCATTCAGCTGCAATTGGCCACACAGCAGCATTTTTTGTGGGTAAGTGTTTTTGTAATTCTACTAGCCATAGTGGGGTATAAGTTTACTGCACCGGCGGTACCGCAAGTTGCAGCAACCGAACCGCAACAAAAAGCTCCGCTATTGGCTTGGCCTACGGGCAAACTACTGCTGATGGGGGTAATTTGCTTATGCTGTATGCTATGCGAAGGAACCATGTTCGATTGGATAGGTGTTTATTTTGCTAAAGTGGTACAAGCCCCGAAACAGCAGCAAGTGGCAGGTTTTGTGTGTTTTATGTTTTGCATGGCAAGTGGCCGCTTTATTAGCGATGGTTTGGTAAGTAAATTAGGCGTACGAAAAATATTGGTGGCTAGCGGTGTAGGCATAAGTACGGCACTGGCGCTAATGGTAATTTTTCCCGTTTTTCAAATAGCTATTATTGGCTGTGTGGTGATGGGTTTTAGCGTATCAAGCGTTGTGCCCTTGGTGTATGGAATGGCCGGTAAAGCTAGTGAAATGCCGCCTAGTATTGCCCTTGCAGCAGTAAGTACCGTGGGTTATTTTGGATTTTTGTTTGGTCCACCTTTGATAGGCTATATTGCCGATTTAGGTAGTTTACGCATGAGCTTTGCGTTGGTAGCTACGCTAGGTTTGGTGATAGTTGGTTTATCGAAAAAGGCGGTGGCTAGTTAGTTTCAATAAAACAATATTGCTGATGCGTATATTTTTTACCAAACTGAATGGGTATGGCTTGCTGGAACAAACTACAATGCGTAACTACAGTGTGGTATTCGCCATTTTCACCACAAGCATCTATACCTTTTTCTTGTAATATTTTTACCAATGCAGGTGTAAGTTGTTCCCCTAAAAAATTTTCGCCCATTTGGGTGTTACAACTCACAATATGCGTATGTATTTTTTGCTCCCAAACCATGGCTATCACTTGGTTTCTAGGCCATTTCCATAAGGGTAAAATGGCGGTTAGGCCAGCTTTGGCACACACCATTTCTTCCCAATCGCGGTGAGGCTGTAAATCGATATCGCCAAACACCATGCCTTCCAGTTGGTATTCGTTTTTTAGGGTTACTAATTGCTGTACAAACTTTGCTTCATAATCGGCCCAGCTAGTAGCTACGGTGTGCAGCGGTAAGCCGCAAGACTTTGCCTGCTGCTGTAAAATAGCGTGAGGTAGGGCGTGACTACGACTAATTTTACCGTTTTCGTTCATCATGTTTAGTAGTACCATGGGTGTGTGCCCCATTTGTTGGGCTATAATGGCTGCTAAACAACTATCCTTTCCGCCGCTCCAGCTTATTCCTATTCTCATGGGTTAAAGAAACAAAAAAACGTGCTGCTTTTACACAACACGTTTTGAAACATTTTTTATGGCAAAAAAAATTATAGTTTGTTTGCTCTGTAAATTTTTATGTTACCATCGTTTTCGCTGGCTACTATTACCAAGCTTTGGCCTATAGGGCTACGTTTAGAATCAATAAATAGCAAACCTTCTGGTGCATCGCCAGTACCAAACATGCGTACAAAAACGGGGTTTAGCGGGTCGGTTACATTATAAATAGCAAACGCATCGGCACGCTCTAAGCCAATAAAGGCAAAGGTATTGGTGCCAATTTTACCCAAAGTGATGGCTTCCGGTTCTACACCTTTATCATCGCTTCTAGCATCATCGTATATCATCAGCTGGCGTGCTCTAGTATCTAATTCGTTTCTACTATCAAATAGTAAGTCGCCACTGTTTCCATTCCAAATGGAGAAGCTTCTAGCGCCCAGGCTGTACAAGGCATCAAAATCGCCATCACCGTCGGTATCGCCAAGCGTGTTGGTTACATTCAATCGGCCCAATTGAGCATCGGTACGCAAAGTAGCCGCCGTGGGGAAATTGGTAGGGTCCAGTGTTAGCTGACTCACTCTACGCATTTCATTGAAGCCCGCATATTCACGGCCATCACCTTCATTGGCGGTAAATAAATACGGCACACCATTGAGCACCATGGTAGCAATAGCATCGGGCTGGTACATACCAAAAGCTGGGCGGGTGGTAAAGGCCACGGTATTATCTCTATCGCTAGCATCAATGGCATTGTTGGCAAAATTGTAGTTTTTAAAGCCCAGTGGCATAATGCGTAGAATGGTTTTGGTAGCTAAATCTACCACGGCAATACCGTTATTTTCCTGTAGGGTTACATAGGCAGTTTTAGAATCGGGTGATACGGAAACATATTCTGGTTCTATATCTCGTACCATATCGCCATGTGGTGCAAAAACTCGGAAACCTTGGCTGCGTAAGGTATTTACCCTGGCAGTAAAGGCCGCAAAATTGAGGGTGGTTACTCGGTAGTTATTGTTTACTTCAATAATGGAAATACTTCCTTCAGGGTCCACACTATAATTATCATTGGGTTCGCCTTCATTGGCAGTAATGATAAGGTTGCCATCGGGGCTGTAGGTAACCATATCGGGTAGGGCACCTACTACTACCTCGGTAATTACGGCGTAGGTGGCGGTGTTAAAAATTACCACCTCACCCGGTGCTTGTTTGTTGGTGTTTTCTATGGCGGCGGCTAACCTACCGTTCGATACATCTACACTGTTTACAAAACCACCGTACTGAGCCATGGGTATGCTGTGTATTACCCTTGGTGTGGCGGGGTTAGATAAATCGATAACATCTATCTTATTTACCGAACCATTATTCACAGCAAAAAGGCGTTTGGTTTGCTCATCGTAGGCTGTTATTTCGGCAGAACCCAAGCCTCCTAAATTTAAGGTAGCTATTTCTTGGTAAGTGGTAGGGTCTTCATTGGCAAACACCTCGGCGGGGCTTTCATTATTCTTTTTACAAGCCGCTAGTGAGATGAGGCATAGCAGACTAAAAACTAGTTTTTTCATTGCACTATATGTTTCGTGCAAAACTGATGCTGCAAAGTTTAAACAGGGTTACGGGCGTTTTATGGAATAGTTAAGGAATTATGAACGAGATAGCTTTAAAATAAAAAACCCTAGCTACCTTAGCTAGGGTTTGTGCCCGCGAAAGGAATCGAACCTTCACATCCTTGCGAATGGCAGATTTTGAGTCTGCTGCGTCTACCAATTCCGCCACACGGGCTTGTGTAAATTGGGCTGCAATGATACGCCGCTAAATCTTACGCTCCAAAATTCGGGCTAAATATTTTTTGTGAAAAAGGTACTGCTTTATTTGCAGCAGCTCTTCTTGGGTACAACTTGCCACAGTTTTCTTAAAAATTGCTGCCATACTAGTTTCCAGTTCATGGTTGGTTTGTTCTAATTCCGAAAAAATTTCTTGCTGTGCCGCCGTATCGCCTTCAAATTCAGCATCGGCCAATTGTTCGTTGGCATCCATTACGGAGGCTAAAAACTGTGGTTCAATACTTTGTTTTTCCCCTGCTTGAATAATGCCTTTTTCGCTAAGTATATATTCTATGAGTTGCGTTTTGTTTTGTAATAATTTATAAGCTTTGTTTATTTCCGCCAGTGTTTGTAAGGCATCGGCTTGTTCCCACTCGGTGGCTTGCTGTAAATAATCGGGGTGGTATTGTTTACTTAATTGCAGCCATTTATTCTTTAATAAAGCGGCATCCACCACAAAACGAGGTTCTATATCAAAAAGTTCAAAAATTTTCATTCCATTACAATATTGGTTGCAAGTTAGCACATTGTAGTATTTTGCCCGCAATAACGATTGTATGGTAACGATAGGATTGATACGGGAAGGTAAAATACCTGCCGATAATAGGGTGGCTTTAACCCCTAGCCAATGCCGATGGTTGATAAAAAATAATATTTGTAATGTAGTAGTAGAGCCTAGTGCTACCCGCTGTTTTACCGATGCTGAATACACCGCTAGCGGTGCCCAAGTAACCAGTAATTTAGAGGATTGCAATTTATTACTTGGCATAAAGGAAGTACCCGTACAGCAGTTACTACCTAACAAACATTATTTATTTTTTTCGCATACAAGAAAGCAGCAACCTTATAACCAAGCCTTGATGCAGGCTATGGTGGACAAGAATATAACCCTTACCGATTATGAGTGCCTAACGCACGACGATGGCCAACGAATTATAGGGTTTGGCTTTTTTGCTGGTATAGTAGGGGCTCATAATGGTATGATGTGTTATGGTAAACGCACCAATAGTTTTGAGCTAGAGCGAGTGCACAAGGTAAAAGATTATCGTGCCCTGATACATACCTATTTTGGCTTAAAACTACCACCTGTAAAAATAGCGGTTACGGGTAGCGGTAGGGTGGCTCACGGTATTATAGAAATAATGAATTTGATGGATGTGCAGGAGATAGAACCCGATGAGTATTTGCAAAAGCAATTTGCTTACCCTGTGTATGTGCATTTAAAAGGTAGCAACCTATACCGACATAAAATTTTTGATAAGTATATACGCGACGATTTTCATGCCAACCCAAGCGAGTACAGATGTTTGTTTCCACAATATTTAGCAGAAACCGATATTTTAATGAATGGAATTTATTGGGATAAAGACGTGCCACGACTATTTGAATTAACCGATTTAGAACAAACGCAAGAACGCATACAAACCATTGCCGATATTACCGACGATGCCCACGGTAGTGTACCAATTAATTTGGGCGATGCCACCATTGAACAGCCTGTGTACGGTGTAGACCGAGTAAATTTTGCTAGAACAGAACCTTATTTACAAAGTAGTATAGATGTAATGGCTGTAGGTAATTTACCCAATGAGCTACCACGAGATGCTAGTAAGTTTTTTGGTGCTCAATTAATAAAATATGTACTGAACGATTTGCTGAATGGCGGAAGTGCTATTACACAGCGAGCCACCATTTTACAACAAGGGAAACTTACGCCACCTTATGCTTATTTGAGTGATTATGCAGGATTAGCTTAATAAATACTTTTCTGTAAAATTTCGGCGTATAGGGCTTTGGTTAAACCATCTGCCAAGCCAATTTTGGGTACGTAAATTTCTTCAATTTCTGCCCAACGCATTACATTGGTATAAATTTGTAAAGCAGGTACTATTACATCGGCCCTGTCTTCCCGTAGGTTGTACAGTCGCATCCTATCTGCCATCGAAACACTGGAAAATTCCTTGTAATAATCCTTTAATAATTGTACGGTCAGTGGCTTGCCATCTTTGCGTTTACTCAGCGAAAATACCTTATTAATATTACCTCCTGTGCCAATGGCTACCATGGGTTTTTTAGAGCGGGTATTGGCTTTTAAATGATCTTTCATATCATCCCATTGCGTTTCATGTACTTGACCTTTTAGTAAACGTATGGTACCTATATTAAAGCTTTCCTTATACTTTAACTGTCCATCATCAAAAAAAGTGAGTTCTGTACTGCCACCACCTACATCTATGTACAAATAGGAGTGTAGCTTATCTAGATTCTCGGCCACATGGTTTTCATAAATATAAGTGGCCTCCACATCGCCGCTAATAATTTCTATGGTAATACCTGTTTCCAATAAAATTTTCCGAATTAAATCCTTACCATTTCGGGCATCTCTCATGGCACTGGTGGCACAAGCTTTAATATGCTGTACACCGTACGCATTTATTAAATGGCTATAGGCTTTTAAGGTTTGCAGTAGCATACCTATTTTGCCTTTGCTTATTTCGTTTCGTTCAAAAACATCAAAACCTAGCCTTAGCGGTACCCGTACTAAATTTAGTTTGTTAAACCGTGGTTGGCCTTGAGCATCGGTTACTACTTCGGTAATAAGCAGTCGAGCGGCATTGCTACCAATATCTATAGCGGCTAGTTTCACGTATAATTATGCTTTTTGCTGGCTCAAATATTGGTAAATTTCTATTTGCGAACGTATTTTTTTTCGGCGGGTACTTTCCGCATAAACGTTTGATAGTGTGGTATTTAGTACACGTGCCTTTACCGAATCTTGTAATTGAATATTGGCTATGGTAATCAGTTGTTCCTGTATCACTGCATCGGTAATAGGTACCGCTACTTCTACCCGGTGGTCAAGGTTACGCACCATCCAGTCGGCACTACTTATAAACACCTTTGGCTTGCCGCCGTTCAGGAATATAAATAGCCTAGCATGTTCCAAATACTCATCTACAATGCTGATGGCGGTAATATTTTCTTGGGCTTTTTTGCCTTCAAATTTGGGGCAGTAAATACCCCGTACAGCCATTTGTATTTTTACGCCGGCTTCCGCGGCATCGGCTATTTTTTGTATCAATATTTTATCGGAAAAGCTGTTCATTTTTAGAATGATGGCAGCATCTTTTCCTTGTTTGGCTAGGGCTATTTCGCGGTCGATTAAACCCATAAAATGTTTCCGCATGCTTAGCGGTGTTACCAGTAAGTGGTTACAAGCACGCAGGTACGGATAATCGGCCTTCGGATTTTCTAAAAAGCTAAACACCCTATTCATATCGGTTATAGCTTTTCTATTACTAGTTAGTAGCCAATGATCGCCGTATACTTTGGCTGTTTTCTCGTTCAAATTTCCGGTGCTTATAAACCCATATTGTAGCAGCTTAGTACCTACTTTTTTCTTAATTACACAAAGCTTGCAGTGTACCTTCATCTTGGGCACACCTAGTAGTACTTTTACACCTTCTTCTTCCAAAATATCTTTCCATTCTAAATTGGCCTCCTCATCAAAACGGGCTTTCAGTTCCAGCATTACCGTTACTTGTTTACCATTGCGTACAGCGTTAATAAGGGCGTTTACAATTTTTGAATTGGGTGCCAAGCGGTAGGCGGTAATTTTTATAGAAAGTACTTGTGGGTCCATGGCCGACTCCCGAAGTAATTCAATCACCGGATCAAAGCTGTGGTACGGTGTATGCAGCATTACATCGTTTTTCAGAATTACTTCTGTAATACGCGTTTTGTTTACAAAGGCCGGATGCGTAAGCGATGGGCGGCGTGTGGCGGGCATTTTCATCACTTCCGGAAAATCCATAAAGTGCCTAAAATTGTGGATACGGCCACCGGGGATGATATTATCTTTTCTTGATAAGTTTAAACGCCTAATTAAATATTCTAGCAAGCCGGCATCCATTTCCTTATCGTATACAAACCTTACCGCTTTACCCTTTCTGCGGTTTTTTATTCCCTTTTCTATACGTTCTACTAGGTTGCTTGCTACTTCGTTATCTAGCTCTATTTCCGCATCCTTGGTTACCTTAAAAACATGTGCCTGAAAATGATCGTATTCAAAATAACTAAACAAAGTAGGGAGGTTAAAACGAATAACATCTTCCAACAATATCAAATGTTGTTCACCCGGCTTAGAGGGTAGTAATACAAACCTTCCTATCGATTTTGCAGGCACTTCTATTAGTGCATATTTTTGGTTGTAGGCCGATTCTTTTTTACGCATTACCACACCTAGGTAAATACTTTTTTCTCGCAAGTAAGGCAGCTGCGGAACGGATTCTATCAGTAGCGGAATAGTGTTGCTACGTACTTGCTCCTCAAAAAATTTGGCTACATACAATTGTTGCTCCTTGGTTAAATTACTTTCCGTATGTAGAAATATTTTATGGGCCTTTAGCTCCTTCGTAATGTTTTCCCAAATTCGGTTAAACTCATTTTGCTGTTGTAATACAACGGTTTGAATTTGATCAAGAATGAGCTGCGGGGCTTCCTCCATGTGCATATTGGCTCGCTTGCGTTTTTCGGCATATTCTATCATCCGTTTTAGCGTGGCTACACGTACCCGAAAAAACTCATCAAGGTTATTCGAAAAAATGCCTAAAAAGCGAATACGCTGAGCCAGTGGTACGGTATTGTCGTTCGCTTCCTGCAAAACACGACCGTTGAAACTGAGCCAACTAATATCTCTTGCGATAAAACTTATTTTCTTCGCCATAGTGTGCAAAACTAGGATTTACGGTGGGCAGCAAGTGTTAACTTTTGCTTACAGGCTATGTATTTTTTGAATGATGGAAGTGGTGGAAAATCCTTCTACCAAAGGGTTTATTACCACTTTACCACCCCAACTTTGTACTTCGGCGGCACCTACTATTTTATCTATTGTATAGTCGCCACCTTTTACCAGAACATCGGGGCGTAAGGCTAATATGGTTTGCAAAGGCGTATCATCGTCAAAAACTACCACCGCATCTACCATAGCCATCGCAGCTAGTACAGTACATCGGCTGTCCTCTGTGTTGATGGGGCGTTCAGGGCCTTTTAGTCGGCTTACACTAGCACTGCTGTTTACGGCTACTACTAAATAGTCGGCCTCCTTGGCAGCATCGGTAAGGCTAGCTATATGGCCGGGATGAACAATATCGAAACACCCATTGGTAAACGCTACCGTTTTGCCTTTTAAACGCCAAGCAGCCACTTGTTTTTGTAGCGTAGATAGGTTAAATATTTTTTGGTACAATAGCTTACTGTGTATCATGTTTTTTATTAATAATGGGTAAAAAAGCAGCACTTAAAACACCTACTACTAACACTACCAGAAATTGGGCAAACCATTGTAAAGTGCCATTGGCATAACCCAGTTCGTAGCTTATGCCGTTTTCCTGCATAGCTAGTGCTAAAAATATGGCGTAAGCACCAATGCCGCCGGGTGTTACAATCATGCCCACACTACCAAATGCTAGGGCCGTAAATGCTACCGGTAGGCCTAAATGTTCCGTGCCTTGTGTAGCATAAAAACCTACAAAAGTACCTGCCACATATAGCACCCAAATACCTAAGGTGCTAGCAATAAAGCCAATGGGATTTTGCAGTGTTTTTACGCTGGTAATGCCTTTGCCAATATTTTGGAAAATAGATTTTAAACGTACTACAAAGCCATTTTTTACGTAGCGTTTTGCCAGCCAAGCCAATGCAAAAAACACCAATACGCATAGCGTGATGCTGATGGCTGCTTGGGTAATATTCATGGCTTGCCATTTTGCCGTAACAGGTTCCCAAACATATTTTTGTGCAAATTGAAAAACAATATTGTATTGAAAAACAAGGGCTAAAATAAATACCAATAAAAGGCACAAAACATCAAAAGCTCTTTCTACCACAATGGTGCCTATTAATTTATCGGCAGGTACCTTTTCGTACTTGGCTAATAACGTACATTTCAAAACTTCACCTAAGCGTGGCACGGCTAAATTGGCCAAATAACCAATCATTACCGCAAAAAAAGTATTGAGTAAACTTGGGCGATATTGCAGCGACTGAATTAATAATTTCCAGCGGTAGGCACGTAGCCAATGGCTAGCACTGAGTACAAAAAAAACGGGTATAAAAAGCCAGAATTGAGCGTTTTTAATGGCGTTGGTAAACGATTCCATTTTATCGGCCGGTATTTGGGCCCAGCTAAACCAAGCCAGGGCAATACCTATAGAAAGGAATACAATAAACTGCACTATTTGCTTTGCAAGTTGCGAACCAATCATGTGGCAATATAACAAGCTATTGTTATAAAATTAAGTTCGTTTTTTTAATGAAGCTAGTGAGGGAGTTTTTTGCATTTTATAGCGGGTGGATTGATGGTAGTGGTGCGTGCCACGGGAGCCATTTTTTAACCTTCCTTCATGTATACATTGCATACAGGAACGATATTTTGGGCGTTACCCACAAGGGGTCGGGCTTTTCGCTGCAATCTTTCTGCCCTAAGGGGCAGAAAGTATTTCCGCTGCAATCCCTAACGCGGCATAGTGGAGACTCTACATTTCATTAAACATCCGTAGTCCGCTACGCTTAAGGCTACGGATAGTAGAATAGTTGTTGGTGAAGAATACCAACTACGGCGAAAGTTGCATCACCAGCAGATTACAAATCAGTTATTATTTGCCCCTCGACATGCCCTAACGGAACATGTCGAAGAGCGGATTTGTCTGTCACGAACCAAGGCATAGGTTCAAAGTTGCATCTCGAACAGATTACAAATCTGCTTTTATTTGCCTTTCGACATGCCCTAATGGAACATGTCGAAGAGCGGATGAAATGTAGAGACTCCCTCTCGGGTACTACTATATCGGCATACGCTCTTCAAGTAAAAACATCCACCCATGCTACTACTGCAAAGGTTATAAAATGAATAGCATGTTGATCTCGAATTTGGTAACCACCTACTGCCATAACCTAAAATTAGCAATCTTTGCCACAACGTTAAAAACCGAATTGCAAACTCTATTTTTCATTTGCAAATCCGTAGTCTGCTACGCTTAAGACTACGGATAGGGGGGTATGGTGCGGAAGACTATGTGTAATACAGCGTCCGAAACAAATAAACAATACAGCCAACAAGGCTATAATAGCCGCTAAACGAATACCACTTTTTAAGAAACCAATCTTTTGGTGTGGATGCTGACGCTTGGTCGTCTTTTATTTGTTGCAAATTTGTAATTAGAGTATACGCGAATACACAAAGTGGTATTCCTAATGAAAGAAGAAATGAAAATATTTCAATCTTCTCACTTTTAATTGGATATTTAAGCAGCATACTAGAATGTGCAATTCCCCACCATACCCAATAGGCAGACCATATCAGTATATTAGCAAATGATGCATAACTTGTACTTATGGTGCTTTCATCATAATTAATTAGAGTTTTTTGATAGAATAAACTAGTGATTAAAATCACAACAAAAAAAATAAATAATATTAGCCCCAGTTCGAAAAAATTTACAGAAAAAAAGGTACTTAAATAGGAATCTGCATATATACAATATGCGGTCGCCGCTACTAAAATGGATAAGAGTGTAATAGAAATAATCTCTTTATTAGAATATCCGAAAAACATAAAAATTTATTTTTTAGGGCCAAGAGTTTTCAAATAGTTTTCGATTGGTCGCCATAGCTTCATCACTGGGTTAAACCAAGAATCGTAATCGTCCTCTACTTGATCAATTGTCTTTTGTTGACTAATAATTGTGGTATATTCAAAAAGTTCGGCACCAATTTGGATTCCAGGCCCTAGAATTTTTCCTAAACGTGCAACCTTTGTCCAATTTTGGTTAGGTGTGAATACGCTTAGTTGTCGTGCAAAATTTTTATCCTTAAGATTTTGTAAATACCTTAGGTAATCTTGATAGGCCTTTGGATTAGATTTAAAAAGTTGGCTTAAAAATTTGCCACTAAGTGTGAGTTGTTCGCGACTTTTTACAAGCGACGTGTAACGCAACCAAGACGCATCCTCCAAGAGCATTGTTCCTGCTTCATATTCTCTTCTTGCATTTGCTAAAATATTCACATAATTATTAATTCTTATTCTTGAATTCCAGCCCAAGGAGAAGCCAAAATCCGCAATCTGATTAAATGTTTTATTCGATGGTTTCTTACTAGAAGTTACTAAAACATCTGGTAGTCCGTGCCATACATTTCCCTTTTTATCAGTACTGTCGGCAATTAATCCTAATGGATCATTTAGCAGAATAGGATTATTGTAAGCATATGAAAAAGGAGATGACTCAACCGAAATATCAGCCAAAGGGTCTACTTGCAAAAAACGCCCGATTTGTGGGTCTAAACTTCTATAATTTGTTTCATAGAGTTCTAACCCACTTCCATCACTAAATTCTTTACTTGCTAATTCAGTACCATCATTAAATTTCTTTCTGTTCTCTAAACTACTTGCTGCCCTTGAACTAATCCCCGCCATTGTCAACCCGAATGGATAGTAATGCGTTTCTTCTACCAGTGGTCCTGCAATATGGGTTACCTGTAAGTTATCAAAGAACACGTTAATGTTAGGCGTTTCGTTACTAACATATACGTAAAGATAGCCGTTTTTAGTGATGGGTAAATGCGTTTTTATGTGCTCTTTAAAAACTCCCGGAGCATCTACGGCATCCATACCGCTGCTAGCGCTCACTAGTTTAAACTGCTCATCAAACAAAATATAATTTAAGTAGGCCTTGGGGCGGGTGCCATTATAGGCATTGGTTTGCTGTAGTAAAAAAGCGGCCAGCCCTGGTGCATAGCCACTACCCATACTAGTAACACCACCAGCATGTAGCGGATTACTAATTAGCTGCAAGCCACTGGCTAGGCCAGCAAGTATATTGGGTAGGCTATTGTTAGGTGATTGTGGGGTAGCATTATCAGCGTACCAGCTAGTGGCACGTATATTTACTTTATCGCCACTCATTACCCTAAGAACTATACTACTACCCACGGCGTTACTAGGGCTATTGCCATTTAGCTGGTGCACATAGTTGTTTGGGCTAGTGTAGCCGTCGGCAGGGTAGTTAGGTATGGTATTTTTATGTTTACGGTTACTGGGGGCCACATGGTAATATTGCTGTTCTGTAGCTAGTGTATTATCCTCTAACGATGCTGGTGGGTAAGCCATGGTTTTTTGCTCGTCGGTAAGCACCATGCGTACATTTCCGAGATGATCTTTAAGCATATAATCAAACGCTAGCGTAGCACTGCCAGCACCAGTAGGTGGTACATAGCGTATCCGCCCTTCCTCAAAGCTTAAAAAGTAAAAAGTATCACCTTCAAAAACGCCACCTGCTACATATTCAGTAGTTTTAGTAGTACCATTTTCACTAACGGTTTTGCTAAGTTTAGTGCCCATGGCATCGTATACATACCCAATAGTGCCGCGGCCTTCTACTTGTATAAGCTGTGGCAGGTTTAAATGGTTGTACTGTATTTGGTTAATTTTTTTATTTCTATCCTCTATTAAATTTCCGTTGGCATCATAGCTATAGTCATCATCACTTCTATTACCGTCTCTAAAATCGCCTAATTGGTTATTGATATTTCCTTGGCCCCCTATTTCAGTTACGGCTCGTAATTTATTACTTAGGCCTTCTACTTGGTAGGTATATTGTAGCCTGTCTATTTCTGCTATGGCGGGGCCTTTCATGCCATGCTGTGTCATAGCAACAATATTACCATTAGCATCGTAAGCAGTAGTATGGTTTACACCATCACCCATACGGCTGTTAAAGTTTAGGCCAGCATCTTGGTTAAAACCACCGTTGGTAAACTGGGTAAAATGGGCAGTTAGTAAGCGGTTGGCATTATCGTAGGTATAGTCGTACCTACGTTTTTCGTTGTCGCCCATGCTTTTCCATGTGGTACCTGCTATATTACCATTAAACATGGGCGTGTAGCCGTGGCCACCCACTATATTAGTAGGCTTGTCATAGGCTAACTCAAAGCCAAAACTTTTATTGTTACTGTTATTGGTGGCGGTTAAAAATGCTCTATTAATACCTAATAGCCAGCCACGTATATTGTAGTCGTAGTTTAGCTCTTGTATACCGGCACCGTTATTATGTTGGGGGTGTAGTTTTTTGGTTGTTAACTGTCCTAGGGCATCGTAGGTATTTTGATTGATTTGCTGCGTAGCGTTTACCGTGTTACCGTAAACATTTCCTTCCACAGTTTTGGTAGTTTGGGTTAGGCGGCCTAGGTCGTCGTATGCTGGTATACTTACCGTAACTAAATCCACACTACCCACTTTTTCTAATCGGCTTACGGTTCGCAGGGGTTGGCCACTAAAACTATATTGCGTGGTAGTAATATCGGTACCGCCGCTCAAGTTGTTGGCTTGCGTTTGTATCAGCCGTCCATCGGCATCGTAAATATTTACAGTAGTAATAAAGTTGTGGCCGCCATCTAGTATTTTAACCCTTGTTCCGGTTACCATTCCCAAAGTGGCATTGCTTTGCTCTACCTCTAAAGGGTAGGGGTAGGTGTTGCTAGCAGCAAGCATATAGGGCGTGTGAAAGCTAGTGTTTAAATCAGCTTGCAGGCCACTATGAAAATTACTAGGGTCCCAATTATAGTTATCATAAAACGTTTCTGTAAGAACATCTGCTCCAGTACCAATATAATGAATCAAGTAATCCTGAAGCGATAGGTCGGGCATGTTGGTAATAGCTTCTTGAATATTTTCCCTTGTATTATCCCATTCCGTTAAAAAAGTTTTTATAGGTCTGTTTAAATGATCATACTCAGTACACAGCCATTTAAAATTGTTAGTCGCTTGAAACCCATCTTGTGTCATTACCAATCTATCTCTATTGTCATACACCATCTGTACGGGCCCAGCACCTGGTACTTTTTTTTCTATCATCCTACCCTTACCATCGTATTCATACCTAAAACATAGTTCATTAATTATTTCACTACGAAAGTTGAAGTTATTACTTAATAGTTGCTGCACACCCTTGGGCTGTATCACCAGCCTTAGCCTATTGTAGTCATCGTACACGTAGTAGGTACATAGCCATCCGCGGTGGGATGCCCCTACAGTATTATCTATCTGTACTTTTTTTAATATTACTTGTCCTTCTTTGTTTTTATATTCTACCACTTGCCTACCTTGCTCATCGGTGGTGGCGGTTTCGTACAATTGTCCAGCGGCATACGTGCCTTCGTATAAGTAGTTGCCAGCAGCGTTCACTGTTAAAATTTTAACATCGTCCGCTAAATCGTTGATACGGTAGCTAGTATGTACTCCTCGGTTGCTACCTACCCAGCTATTACCGGGTGCTAGCACTTTTTCTGGTCGGTTAAGCGGGCTAGCTTCAAATTGCGTTTCAGTGTAATAAAACGTTTCGTTTTGCGCTGGAGGATAATTGGTATAAAAAGTTGCTTGTTGTTGAAAAGGATCATACTTAAAATTACCGTTGGCACTATTAGCTGCAAAGGGCAAAAACTGGTGCGATTCTCTCCCAAAGGCATCGTAATACTTGGGTATTACTAAATCTACATTACCATTGGCCGATAGGGAGCCTTGCTTTACCACCGTCTGCAGCGGCCGGCCTAAACCGTCCATATAGTTAGTAGTTTGCACCACATCTCTCAAAGGGCGATTTACCAATGCTGCATGGTCTTGTTCGGGTGCTTTAGCATCCCACACTCGTATATAGTTAAGGGGTGCTGTGGGGTTATAGCTAGCGGGTTGCAGCTGTGCTTGTAAGGTACTGCTACCACAAATTTGCAATAACCACACCCCAAAAAGGGTGATTTTTTTTACCATGTTTCGGTGGTGTGGGGTATATACGTGATAGCTTGGCATAACGTAGTTTTTAATGGGTTAATTTAAGGGTTGGTATTAGCGGGTACTTGACCGTTTCTCTGTTGAATTCTACGGTTAACAGCTTCTTTACGTAGGATGTTTTCCGTGTTAAAAACTTGCCATTGGCTAGTGTTGAGTATTAGCTTTAAGGCGGCCTCATGCCTTTCCACCTCAGCCTTTAAGGCAGCGGCCAGCATTGCAGAACCGTTACCAGCGATAGCGGGCGATTGCTGCCGTAAGGAATCTGTAATTCGCATAGATTGTTGGTACTCCGTGGTAAAACTGGCTAGCTGCTGCGAATCTAAACTTAGTTTTTGCTTCCAAAAACGGAGTTCTCGGGCTAATAACGTATCTCGTTGCACCGTACCCCCAGTTTGCGAGTATACAATTCCGGGCACACATATGGCTAAAAATATAAAAATGTATTTGTACATATTACGTGGTTTTTAAGGTATGATGGAATAATTTGCTGAGCCTAATAAAGTAATCATGTATTCACACATATCATAATGGCCCGTTGTCCAGTTATAGTAATGGTTATTACTTATTGGTGTACCCGTTTGTAATACCAAACTTGTTACGCCGTCGGCCGTGGCATTTAGGTTATTGGCAAAACCTGAACAATCCACAATTTGGTAGTCAATGGCAAGGTTATTTACAGTTAATGGTACGGTACCATTGGCATCAGCATAAAAATAAACCACAATGTTAGCATAGGTAGCATCCCAATAGTATATCGGGTCCTCAATCCTTAACCTTACATAAATAGTTGTTGGTGGGGGTGGAGGCACTACCACCGTGGCAGGTTGCGAATAGCAAACTTCCGGCTGCCCTTGATAGTTATAACAAATACGTTTCAAAACATTACCGTTGCGGTCCTTCACTAAACTCAATCGGTTAAATGCATCATAGAAGTAATAAGTAGTTTTGTTATTAGCATCAGTTTGAGAGCTTATTCCTATTAAGGGTCGATAAGTATAGGTATTTACAACTGCTTGGGGTAGCTGCAAACGTAACTTTTGCAGTACATTACGTAAACTTTCGTCAGAAGATGGATGGGCTATTTCTGCCAAATCTTCAGTCCTAAATACTGCATTTGCCTGGCTCCACGTTGCGCCAATAATTTTAGCTACAGGATATTGTTGGTTATAACCCCAAATAAAGCATTCAGGTACATCATTACTCTTTTGTTGCTCCAAAATATTCCCCTTCGAATCATACCCATTAAATAAAACCTTGGTTTCCAATGGCTCATTACCAATCTTAGATGCTACACTAGATGGAAGGGTTAACCCAACGTTTGAAGTCCAATAATTTACAAGGCTTTGACTTACCAAATGGCTATTTCTGGATGTTTCTTTGAATATAGGAACGTTAATTTGGTTTTTTGAAACTAGTTCATCAATTGCTTGAGAGGCATAAGGTGCTAGAGGCGTCCTAGCCAGTATCAGGGATTTATCTAACGGCGTATAACTAATATTTGTTACAATATGTCCTTTACTATCTAACGTTGTAGTTCTTGTAGGATTCTTATTTACAGGGTTGTCGTAGTAGTACCTAGTCGTGTTCACTTGCGAGTTGCCCAAATTATCAAAACTGGTTTCAGTAGTTTCTGTTTTATTTATTCGCTCCGATAACGTCTCATAAAACGCACTTACTACATTGCAAATTTCAGGCGGTTGTTGGGCACACTGATTGGAAGTGAGTTGATTTTTAAAGCCAGCTTTAATGGTATTTAAAAACTGGGCGTAATTAAATTGATAGATGTTTTCAATTTTTTTCGTTAGTACATTACCGCTAGTGTAATACTCTTGTTTTAATAGTAGTCCTCTTCTATTTTCTTTGGAAACATTTGGGGGGAAGGGGAAGTAAGTATTTACTACATCAGGTTCGTTACTAAAGTAGTTTACCTCTCTGCCATTGCTCCCATTAACACCTCCTTCCACGGTCACTTTACCATAGCCAACAATTCCACCTCTTGTTGTACCAAACGAGTAGTTGGTGGAGCTATTCCTAGTAACCTTTTGAAACATACATGTAATTGTAGATGGGGTTTCTGGATAAGTTCCAACTACCCTTTCAGATGATAATGTACTTGTAGACAAAAAGTTATTAGGGTCGTTTACCGTGGAAAGTAAAAGTGGTTGTTCATACGTATATTTTTTTTCCATTACTTTTTGCATCGTGATTACATCAAAATCTTCAATGCTACTAACCCTTAACCCACCTACCAATTCTTGAAAACTTGAAACACCATCAGATTTTTCGTACTTTAAAAACAAATGTGCAGAAGCCTGATCAAATCCCGTTACGAAGTCATTTTGAGATAAATTTGTACTTAGCCTTAACGTATAATTTCCAGCTTCTAATAAATTATACCATCTTGTTGAACTGCCTCCCTGTTGATTAAATAAAATTACACTCGCCACAACATTGCCATTGCTATTGATCACAGATCCAGAAATACTTGAGTTTATTCTCTCGTCTAGTATACTTTGACTGATATTTCCATTCAAGCTTAGATAAATATATTGAGGCTTAGTAACGGTAAATGCAACGTCATAGGTATTTATGAATGGGTTATTACTAGTAGATAAATTAAATTGAAGTGTTTTGTTATCGGTGGTAAATCTTTCTTTTGTAACATTTAACCTATTGGCCTCATAGTTAAAATTTGTAAACCCTCCTGTTGGGTAGATAATTTTGACGAGCGTCTCGGCTTTCATAAACGATTCCACTGCATCCTTCACATTTTCATGCGGATGGTTCTCAGGCATAAATCCAGTGGTTGTTCGAACATTTTCCGAGTACGGGTTATTCGGCGGAACTTGATAATATACGTTTGGTAGCAATGAATTATTGTTTACTGCTCCATTGAAATAACCCCAATAATCTTGGGCGTAGGATCTTCGAGAGGGTAAGGTAACGGGATTGTATTCAAAACTCCATTCTTGTTTATTAGCGTCGCCACTGTTAGATACCTTAATAAGTTTTTTCAACTTCAGCCTTTTACTGTAATACGATAGATCCTCCGGAGCTATTCTGTTTAAATAAACATTCGAATACGACGCAGTTGAGTATTCATAGTTAAATAGAAACCGGCATATTTGAATTCCTAATCGTTTGTCGGTCACAATAACCTCTTTCAAAGAGTAACAATTTTTGAAATCTTCCCTTGCAACTGTATTTGCCACAAAGGAAACAACTTCGTTTTCCGTTTCAATGGTGGCAAGCTGCAGTGTGGTTATCTCCAAAATTTCAACCACTTTCTTAGAAGAAGTTGGAGTAGCCCTTTCCCCGCAGTGGTTCGCATCTAATTTGTAAACAATGTAGTCCGATTCTGCGGAGTAAGAGTCCTGCAGAGTATTTACCGAATTGTAGGAGAGGTTTATCTCAGATCCATTTAGCAAAGTCACCTTCTTAAGCATCCAGCTACTTATATAGGTAGGTGTACCGCTACGTCTAGTATTTCTAGTATACTCAACAAAGTTTTGTCCTCCAAATACCAGTTTTATGCCATTCTCAAGCGTTACATAGAATTCTGAACTAAGGGAATTACTTAAAAAATTCGTCGTAATTTTTATTGAGTTCGCTGGATTACTTATAATCTGTCCATTATTGCCAAAGAAGAAACTAAACGATTCGCCAAATGCATTAAAACTATATGAATCTGGCTCAGTATCAATTTCGCCGTTCGCTGCGTCTATCAAAAATTGATTGTAGCTTAAAGTAGTCTGATTAACTATTCCCACACTGACATTGGTTGGATTGATATAGTTTGTTTGACGATGGTGTAGATAACCAGTTTGTATCGATTCATCTGCCTGTCCTCGTATAGCTCTAGAAATTGCACCACCTCCCTGTAACGTCCAGCCTAGTCCAACCCAACTTGCTACTTCACCAACCTTTATTCCAGAAGCATGGTAAGATAGAGATATAGGTAGTTTCGTTCCGTGTAATTCTATATCATAAATTGGTATTTGTATACTTGGAACTCCAGTGTATAAACCTACAGGATATTCTCCGAATTTTCCTAATGAGCTAGCGTTTGGGGACGGTGGTATTGGATTTTTCAATTCAGCAAAATGTTTTTCAGTATCTAATTGCCCAAAAACTATGGTTGTCAATGCAATCAAAACCGATGTTGCCCAAATTTTCATTATCATATATAAGTTGTTTGAGTTTTCTAGATTATTATGAATTGAGGTAAGCGTAGTATAAATTGTGTTGTACAAAAGTTATCGACATACTGTTGTAATATTAAAATAGTGTTAGTGGGTTTATATTGGTAGGGTGGTTATTATAGATGGCTTCATTAGTTAAAAATTTAGTCCTGTTCTAAAAATAAATTCTTGGGTAGGGGAGCGCTGTTGATAGCTTAGAAAGTCCCATAGTAGTTGAACATTTCCCATTTTGCGTCCTATCTTATATTTCTTGGTTAGTCCAAGTAATCCGCTTTGCTGCCATTGGCTGTAGTTCGCTAGTTGTGGTAACTGGGAAAATCGTTGCATAAAATTTTGTTCATATCCACCCGTTATCCAAATACTATTTCGTTTAAGTATTTTATAATCCAGAAAACTACGCAGGCTAATTCCTTCGTGGGTTATAGCAATATCTTTAAAGGGCTTTCCCCATCCCATTTTATAACCAACCCCTACGCCAATAACACTTTTACTATTCAGTTTATATCCAATATTTATCGCTATATCAGTGGTTGCAGGCAGTAGTATATTATTTTTGGTGCTTTGTATATTCATTCCCCATTCTATCCTTTGTAGCAAGCGTTTATTTTTTTCTGTGTTAGGCTTAAAATTGGGCATGCTGGCATTACCCTCAGCACCATCTAAAAACTGATGAGCTTGTTTTTTCAGTTGGTTTATTTCTTCTACGGCACCTTGTAATGGTTGTTGTAAAAATTGTTGTGGGTTATTTCCCATCACGCCTGGGTTGTTAGGTATTCCCAATTGGTTTTGCAGTAATTGTTGTACTTGGCTACGGGTTTGTAACCCTGCCACGTTGGTTCCTAAAGCACCACTTACAGTATTGTTACCGGGTATGTTAAATAGGCGAGCCAACTCACTGTTTTGCTTCAAAAAGTTATTAAAACTAGGAATGGTATGTAGCATAGCTAAAAACTTTTGCTCCATTTTCTTTCCATCTTTTAGTAGTGCCTTGTATTCATTAAGTTGCTGCTGATAATAGTAAACCTCTTTATCCAATGCCTTAATATAGTTTTGCAGCCCATGTTGCTTTAGCAAGGTTGCTAGTTCTTGTTTATTTTTTTCTAATTGTAGGCCTGTAATATTAGCAGCGGTGAACTTTTTTTGCACACTTTGCAGGCTGCTGAGTGCTTTTTGAACTTTTTCCTGCTGGTTAGTAGTGTTTACCAAATATTGTACAGTTGTTTTCAAGGTGTCTATTCGCCCATTGTATGTATATCCTTTTGTAGAATCCGTCGGGTGGGGGAGTGTACCTAACGCAGTAGAGCCATTACCATCAATTAATTCCGATGCCTTACTAGTCACATAGGTTTGTGCGGCAGCACTATCTATCTTTTTTAATTTCTCAATGCATTTTTGTTCATATTTATCAAAACGCTGCAATATTTTTTTTCTACTCCGCTCTAACTTTTTAGCTAGCAGGTCCGAGCTTTTGGTAGTAGCCGCCAGATATTGATTCGAAAGTTTCTCAAAGCCACTCAAAGTTCGTTGTTCATCTTGAGCAGAGGCCATATTAACCAAAAGCAAACAGGGCAAAACAAAAACTAAAAGGTGTTTACGTATACGCATCAGCGGGAGAGCTTTAACACACTAAAAGTAAAAACTGTTTTAACGTTCTTTTAACGTGATTTCACGTGAATATCAAAAAATACCATAGCTTTCTAGCTCAGTTCCATTTTAAAATATTTTCTGTCCAAATAAGTAGGCTTTGCCGCTGTGCGAATTTGAAACGGTCGTTATCAGCTTATTTTCGTGCCTATTCATTTACGAACACTTTTGCCTAGTAGGCACATCTTAAAACCAAATGCCTACATACAAACAAAAACTTTTCCAAATACGTAATTGGTAAACTCTACGGTTTATTAGCTAATTCGTTGTGGGGTACACTGAAGTACATCGGAGGAGAGGGGTTACAACTCTTGAAAATAGGTGTACGTTTTTCTTGATATGAACCTTCTTGAAGGTAGGGGCGTATCTGCTGAAAATCGGTTGAATCAACTTGTTTTGCAACCCTGTTTTCTTTGCTTTTCTGGCAACGCATTTTATTCATCGAATAGCGATGTTCGTTATGGCTAGTGCAGCCATACAAGCAACCAACCCGAACGGGTATTAATTTTTTTACCGATAATTAACGCATTACAAATGCATTACTACGTTGGTTTTACATGTGCTAAGAAACAGGCCAAACAGTGGAGTATTACGATATAATACCCAACTCGCAGACTCTACAGTGCATTAAACTTCCGTAGGCCGCTATGCGTAAAGACTAGGGATAGCGGAGCCACGAACTACCACGATTGCAACGCCCACAATGATGAAATAAAAAACTAAAAAGCAATTTGCACATGGCATCCCTTACTGCAATTAAATTAGATGACGATTTTAAGAGATATTATAACCGGAAATATTTCGCTGGTGTTAATAACAGTGAAACATATGTAAATAAAGAAGCTCAAAATAGTAGAAGTAGTATTTATGCCATAAAAATCAATGGCGGAAATTTCATACAACAATCTACTCCCTTCTTATAGAAATCCTAATTTGAATTGTTGGCTGAGAAAGCGTTGAGAGCCTTGGTTCGTATGCCACTAACCACGACATAGCATCAAAGTTGCCTCACCAGCAGATTACAAATCTGCTTTTATTTGCCTTTCGACATGCCCTGC
Source organism: Bacteroidota bacterium (assembly GCA_004292605.1). Classification (GTDB taxonomy): domain Bacteria; phylum Bacteroidota; class Bacteroidia; order Chitinophagales; family Chitinophagaceae; genus UBA10646. The sequence continues at coordinate 22 of RDXK01000106.1, read as the reverse complement.
GGAACATGTCGAAGAGCCGATT
>RDXK01000294.1 GCA_004292605.1 Bacteroidota bacterium | reverse complement strand
CTTTAGCAATATCGCCAACTTTATATTTCTTCCACTCACTAAAACTCATATCCAATTTCTTTTAAGTTTTTGCGAATGGCTCTTTCTAATTCACTCCGTTTGGCAAATTGCTCTGCCAATGCAGCCGTTAAGGTTTGCATTTTATCTTCAAAAGGGATTCCATCTGTTTCTTCTTCTTCAGTTCCTACATACTTTCCGGGCATTAGAATGTAGTTGTTCTTTCTCACTTCTTCAATGGTGGCACTTTTGCAAAAGCCTTCAATGTCTTGGTATTTGCCTTTGGGGTTTCGCCAGTTGTGGTAAGTATCGGCAATTTGTTTAATGTCTTTTTCCGTTAGTTCTTTATTTCTGCGGTTTATCAGCACACCTAATTTTCTACCGTCAATAAATAGAATTTCGTTGCTGCGGTTTCGGTGCCTCACCCCGGCCCTCTCCAACGGAGAGGGAGAAGAGCCGGTTTTATTGCGTGCCAAAAACCAAAGGCAGGCCGGTATTTGTGTATTGAAAAATAACTGTGCAGGCAAGCTCACCATACAGTCAATGAGTCCTGCTTCAATCAGGTTTTTGCGTATTTCGCCTTCGTTGCCTGTGTTGCTGTTCATACTACCGTTGGCCAACACAATGCCTGCCGTTCCCGAGGGGCTCAATTTGTGTATGAAATGTTGCAACCAAGCGTAGTTGGCGTTGCCAGTGGGTGGTACTCCGTATTTCCAGCGTATATCGTCACGCAGTTGTTCGCCACTCCAGTCGCTAATGTTAAACGGTGGATTAGCCAAAATAAAATCGGCTTTCAGGTCTTTGTGTTTGTCGTCCAAAAAGGTGTCGCCTAATTCAATTTTTGCATCAATGCCACGAATAGCCAAATTCATTTTTGCTAGTCTTAAGGTCGTTGGGTTGCTTTCCTGTCCGTAAATAGAAAGGTCTTTGATATTGCCCTGATGTTCTTCTACAAATTTTTCGCTTTGCACAAACATTCCACCGCTTCCGCAGCAGCCGTCATACACTCTGCCGTTGAAAGGTTCAAGCATTTGCACCAATAGTTTTACAATGCTTTCAGGCGTGTAAAACTGTCCGCCTTTTTTACCTTCGGCATCGGCAAATTGCCCTAAAAAATATTCATACACTCTACCTAAAAGGTCTTTAGCTACGTGCCCTTGCTGGTTAAAACCAATGGTTCCTATCAGGTCAATCAATTCGCCAAGGCGTGGTTTATCCAGTTCAGGGTCGGCATAAATTTTTGGCAACACACCTTTCAAGCTGCTGTTCTGTTTTTCAATGGCATCCATTGCATCGTCAATCAATTTGCCAATGGTGGGCTGTTTGGCTTTGTCTTGCAGGAATTGCCAACGGGCTTTTTCAGGAACAAAGAAAATATTGTTGGCTAGGTATTCGTCAGCATCTTCCGGGTTGGCACCTTCATATTCTCCTTTGCCTTCAGAAAGTAGGTGATACAGCTCGTTAAAAGCATCCGAAATATATTTTAAAAAAATTAGCCCGAGTACTACGTGTTTATATTCGGCAGCATCCATATTGGGCCGCATTTTGTCGGCTGCTGTCCACAGGGTTTTTTCTAAGTTTTTTATTTCAGGCATACAATGGTTTATACAGTCTGTTACATTCTAGGTGCAATAAAAGTAGCCCATTTACCCAAACATTGAAATATTTCTTTATGTGGTATATGGGTTTTTGTAATAAAAAAAACGCAAGAAAGGATGGGCAGTTTTAGTAATTAGTTGGTTCGGTAATAATTACTATATCAGCTGGGTTTGATTTTGATTTTTTAATTTGCTAGTTGGTATGTAGCTGTGGTACTGGCTTAATGCTATCAGCGGCGGCGGATTTATAGGACTAGGTTATTTAAAACGCCTCGCCAAACGTGAGTAAATTATTATCAGGGTCTAGCAAGGAAAATTCCCAAACGCCCCATGGCTTTAGCTGTAGCGGTGCATTGGGGTGAATGGCCACATGCTTACTTTGCAAGTATTGATACCAGGTTTCTATACCCTTTACACGCAGATAAATTTGGCCGTAATTTTCCGCAGGATTCAAATTTTCAAATAAAAAGAAATGTAGTTCTACCGCATCTTTGGTAACCATTAAATACTCCGGATATTCATCGGCATCTAAGGCTGTAAAGCCCAATTGCTGTACATAATATTGCCAAGTAATTTGCTTATTACGCATGGGCAGTTTAGGGTGTACTTGCGTAAGCATTAAGCCAGTATTTCTTTGTTCAAATATCGAAAAGCCTCCATAGCACCCATAAACTCACAAGTTCTAGCACCGGCCTTATTAGCTTTTTGTACTAGGCTAGTCCATGTGGCGGCATCTAAGCTATGTATGGTATTGGCATCTAGTACACTCAGTTGGTACAGTACAGCACCTACAAAGGCATCGCCTGCACCGGTAGTATCTACGGGTGTTATAGGTATACTTGGTATGGTTTGTACATGGTTGCCTACGCGTAAAAGGGTACCATCCTTACCCAAAGTAATAGCAAATACGGCCGTGGTTTTTGCCTGAAATATTTCCACCGCTTCCTGTAATGTTTGGGTTTGGGTAAGCAGCAAAGCTTCCTCATCGCTTACTTTGAAAAAATTACAAGCATGTAAATATTGCCAACTTTGTTCAATAAAACTTTCCTGGTTTTTGCCAAATAATAGCTGCCTGTAATTGGGGTCGAAACAAATAAAAGCCTGCTGTAGCTGGGCTTTGTGTAATAGTGCATTATAAGCTTGCTGTAAAGGACCTCCTAAAAAAGCGGTGGCACTACCAAAATGAAAAATACCAAACTGTTGGCAGGCTATTTGTTCTATTTGTGGCAATCCAAATGCTGCATCGGCACCTCTATTAAAATAAAAATCTCGTTCGCCATTTTCTAACAAACTTACAAAGGCAAAAGTGGTAAAATGGGCGGGTGAGGTGAGTAAATAGGTAGTATCTACCCCAAACTTTTCTAATACATTTTGTAGATGATCGCCAAATGGGTCGGTACCCACCATAGCCGCTACACTTACTTGTCCGCCAAGGGCTGCAATGGCCGCCGCTACATTGGTAGGGGCACCTCCGGGTTTCTTTAAAAAATTTACACCGTGGGTAAGGCTAGTACCTTTATCGGTACAAATCATATCTATCAATGCCTCCCCTAAACAAAGAATTTTTTGCATACAAATTAATTTTAATGTCCACCGCCACCGCTAAGCACCATATCATCTTGTAAAGGCTGCTTATTTGGTTTTATTAGTAAGGTGGCTAAGGCGGCTAGTAGTAGCAATACACCTGCAAATAGTACCGCTTTACCACTATCGTTGTGCAGGATGTTTTTTAATATATAGCCAAAGCTTAGGTTTTGAATAATCATAGGTATTACTATCATCATATTTATAATACCCATGTACACACCATACCGCTCCTTAGGTATATCGTTTACCACCATAAGGTAAGGTACGCCCATCATACTAGCCCAGGCTATTCCAAACCCCGTCATGGGTACAAAAAGTGCATACTTATCTTCTATAAAAGGAAAAGCTATTAGTCCGGCACCGGCCAATACCAAGCACACCGTATGTACCCATTTGGCTGTAAACTTTTTGGCTAAGCCTACTAGGAAAAATGCACTTAAAAAGGTAACAATATTATACCAGCCGTTTACCAGTCCGGTCCAGCCCACAGCTTCTTCATACAAGGCTGGCTGGGTGGTGGGGCTTGCCTTCCATACGCTTTGTGCAATGCTTTTACTAGCATTTTGCCAATAGCAAAACAGGGCGTACCACTGAAATAAATATACCAAAGCTAGCTGCCACATTACTTTGGGCATATCTGCCAATGCATGGGCAATTTCTGTAATAGATGCAAGGAAGCCAGTTTTCTGTTCCCGCAGGGCCTTTAGCTCCTCCGCCGTAGGTGGAATTTCTGGTGTGGTGTATAAACTCCAACTTACGGATGCTATGCTACAAACACTCCCCAAAAAAAACGAGCCAAACACCCAATACGGAAT
>RDXK01000293.1 GCA_004292605.1 Bacteroidota bacterium | reverse complement strand
GTCAGGAAACGCATCTTCTAACAGCGTAATGTGCATTTCAGTATTTTCCATAAAAAAATCAAGTGAATTTTTATCTTCCACTGAACGGCCCGCAAGATTTGACTTTATACTAACTTTTTGCGGTTCATGAATCGATCCTGAAAAGTGACATAAGCCATTGTTATTGTATGAAGTATCGTCAATATTTATACCATAGAAGTTTACATAACTAAGTACCAAATACTTAGTACGTTCTCCTTTAATGTTGATATCTATAGAAAAACTTGACGCTTGTATTGACAGCTGGAAACAAATACAGGTTACAAAAAGTGATATCTTCTTCACGATATATTTTTTTTAAAAAGTATCACAACCCCTCAGGGTTGTGATACTAAAACTACAATTACCGCACACAAAACTTCTGGTTATCCCAGTTAGTGTTTTTTTCACAACTTCCGCAAGCAGTGTCGCAGTCACTATTTGATTTACATGCAACATTACATTTATTGGAACCCTCACCCATAGTATCTACAGCCTCATCACCTCCACCCAAAACATTCTTCATTTGCTCTCTGCTTAAAGCAGTACCAAAATTTTGTAACATAGTTTGATAGTTTGTGCTGCTTGGGGCTTTTTTACCCTAGCAGCGGTTAATTAAATCACAACCCTAATACAGTTTTATGCCACAGTATTATTGGCACCGGCTATTACCATTTGCAACTAGTAATATAGCCCATCGGTTTCTTTTTAACAGGCCTAATTAAAGGCGCTGGCTCTCAATTATAGTTTAGTTTCTTTCAATTATTGAGTCAATGATATTTCTAAAAGCCAAGCTACTAGGACTAGGTAAACTATCGTAAACCAACTTTCCCGAAGTATTTAGAAGCATGTATCTAGGAATGGTTTCAACTGCAATACCTCTAAATAGGATGTTTGCGGAGCTTCGCTTTATATTGTAATTTATTTGCGGATTTAAGTTATACGATAGCATAAATTTTTCCCACATTTGTTTATTTTTATCTGCCGATATACCTATAACCATTACATCTCTACTTAGATAGTCTTTAGTAAACTGTTTTAAATACGGCATGTCCGCAATGCAAGGGCCGCACCAGGTGGCCCAAAAATCTAACAACACGTACTTGCCTTTGTAAACTTTCAATAACTCTTCTACACGAATATTTTTATCGCTATTGGCCTTGGCTAAATACCACTTGTAGTGTGGTATTTTGGCTAATTGCTGTTGCTTGATACGTTCATTAGCTACAATCCTTTTATAATCTGCATCGTGACACTCTTTATTATACTTGGCATGTATTTCTCTTGGTATCGGTATTCTTTTACCGTAAGCATACATCATCAAATTGCTGAGTAGGTAGTCCTTAGCCGCGTTTTTAAATGTATTGTTTATAGCAGCTACGGCGGCACCTAAATCGTCACCGGTTACAATCTCCTTATTTCTTATTGGCAAAACTTCTTTGGAATAACTATACAACTCAGCATTATAGTACAATACTGGCTTATATGGTAGACTATTAAAGTAGTCCTTTAGCTCGCCGAGTTTATTTTCGTATAACCCGTTTTGAACCAAAAACTTTTTATACCTGCTGTACAACCAAAACATTTGGTTTTCTCCCAGAGCCTTTTTATAAAGGTTGGTATTGTTAATCTGTTCTTCATCTAGCTTGTATACTAATTGCAATGAATCAAAAATAGCTAGGTTATATTGGTAGATAGCAGTAGATGCCTGCTTATACACTTTTTCTATCTGTTCGTATTCTGCCATAGTGTACACCTCGGAAAGCAGTGTACTGTTGTATTGCCGTAGTGTTGCAAACTGCTGGTAAAAATTAATCTCTTTATTTCTATTTGCAGTAGTAGCTTGAATACTCACTCGATTATGTATACTACTAATTATCAATGTGTCAAAAGGCTGTGCCCGCACGGTAAAGTCGTTATTAACTGCCAAATAAACGGCTTCTTTAACCGGAATCGATAGAGGAATGTAATTAGTAACTGTTATTGAGTTAATGCGTCCACCTAGTATTCCATACGATTCGTCGTAAGAAAGGTAAACGGCATTTGTATTGATACCACGGTAAGAATTGCTATCTATAACAATTGTAACATACGCATCGGAATTGGCTGATTTTTTGTAGTGAACACAACTGAGTAAAAAAAATACTACTGTAATTAATGATACATTTTTCATATTATAACCATATAACACTAGCAGCTATCGCTAGCTGCTAGTATAAGTATGTAACTAACAAACTGCTGTCCAACTGCAAGTTTTTTTCGTAGAATGACAGTGCCCGCGAACATATTGAAGCTCACCGTTACATCGAACCTGACTCCAGCCACAGTCGTCATCTGTCTTACAACCAAGTCCATCTTCATTAGGAGGCTGTATTAACCCACCCAAAACACTCTTCATTTCCTCCCTGCTCAAAGCAGTACCAAAATTTTGTAACATAGTTTAAAAGTTTGTGCTGCTTGGGGCTTTTTTACCCTAACAGCGGTTAATTAAATAACAACCTTAATACAGTTTTATGCCACAGTATTATTGGCACCTGCTATTACCATTTGCAACTAGTAATTTAGCCTACAGGTTTCCTTTTAAGGGCTAGTTAAAAAGAAATAGACCTTAAATATGAGGGTAACTTATTATCAAATTTTCATATTCTAGTCGGGAAAAATTTCCTTCAATATCCTATCGAGTTCCTTTTCCTCATCACCACCAACTAATTTGAAAATTATTTTCCCGTTAGGGTCGAGCAAAAACTTCGCTGGAACAGCTGCAATTTTATACAGTTTTGCAACTTCGTTATTCCAAAATTTCAAATCGGAAAGTTGTTCCCACAACAATCCATCTTTCTTTACCGCATTTACCCATAGCTTTCTATCGCTATCTAGGGAAATACCGAGTATAGTGAAATTTTTATGAGCGTATTTATTATATAAATCAACCAAATAAGGGCTTTCCTTTCTGCAAGGGCTGCACCAACTTGCCCAAAAATCAATCAGCACATATCTACCTTTTCTAAACTCGTTTAGCGTTACCAAATTTCCTTGAAGGTTTTGCTGAGTGAAGTTAATGCCTACCTTGCCCGTATCGATGTCATAGGAGTAGAGCAATTTTTTTATTTTTATGCCGTAAAATGATTGCTTTTTTTGGGCGGAAAAACGGTTATATATATTACTTGCAAAGTCAACATTACGGCGGGTGGCTTGGTTACTTATACAGCGCAAATAATCGTGGAGTATATACGGTGCAATAAATTTGAATCTGTGTTTTGAAAGAAGTGCCGCTTGCTCTAGGGATTGTTCAAGTAAAATATGATTCGCTTCTTGCTGGTGCTTAGCTCGATTATTTTCGGTCATTCGTTGTTTAAACAGAGTATCTAATTTATCGGTATATGCTAACATTATTTTTTTGTAGTTCAAGTACTCAATGTTTGCCTTCGATCCAACAACAGTTGCGTTTTCAAAAGAATTGTTGTGTATTACTTGCACAACACAAGGTTCTGACATAAAAGAAAGAACATTCTTACTCTTGCTATGTAATGGGTGATCGGGGGGGTAATAGTATAAGGAAATGAGACTGGTGGCATTCAACGCACTATAAAACTTGTATCTACCATTGACAATTCTACAACTATCGAAAGTGGGTTTGCCTCCTAACATTACAGCGTATATATAAGGAGTAGTATCAGTAAAGTTTTCTAATGCACCGTTAATGACAATCATCTGATTTGGCGCTTGTCCTCTGAGGTTATAACTAAAACCTAAAAGTATCAATAAAAACACTGGTGCATTACGCATATGATTTGAAATTAAAAGAGGCTGCTACACAATAGCAGCCTTTGATAGATTACTGTTAACTACAATTTGCTTTACCGCCAAATTCATTGTCGATCGAACAGTATCGCTCGCAAGTATCACATACCTTCATACCTGCTGACTTTCCGTTTTTGCATTCGCAACTAACACCAACGGGGTCTAAGTCATCAATAGCCTCGCCATAGCCACCCAAAAC
>RDXK01000105.1 GCA_004292605.1 Bacteroidota bacterium | reverse complement strand
GGTTTAATACTAAAATCGTCCATTTCGTTGTTCAATAAAAAGCCAGCTCCACCTACTACGGTTTTACTACCGTAGCTTCCATTCAGCGTGGTGGTTACGCTTACGCAGTTGCCGTTTTTATCTACAATGCTTATGTGGGTGGTTTCCTCACTAGTGCTGATGGTACCCGCTGGTATGGCGGTGCTTGGGGTAGCTTTTCCCGGAATAAAACTGGCCATTCGTTGGTCGAGATACGGTTTTGATACCAAGGTTTTTACGGGCACTTTGTAATAGTCGGGGTCGCCCATGTGTGCAGCCCTATCTGCATAGGCACGGCGTTCTACTTCCACCATTAATTGTACGGTTTTAGGGTTATGGAATCCCCAGGTGCTCATAGGAAAAGGTTCTACCATTTGTAGCATTTGTGCAAGCAAAAGGCCTCCGCTACTAGGCGGTGGAAAGCAAATAACTTGATGGTTACGGTAGTTTACGGTTAGTGCTTGCCTGATGGCTGGTTGGTAAGCTTGTAAATCGGCTTTGGAAATAATTCCCTTGCCTCTTTGCATTTCGGCCACTATTAAATCGGCTGTTTTACCCGTATAAAATTCTTTTAAGCCATATTGCTGAAGGCGTAGTAAGGTAGCTGCCAATTCAGGCTGTATTAATGTGTCGCCTTGTTTCCAAACGCCGTTATTAGGTTTTACAAAGGCGGTAGGCTGGGTATTGTGCTGTAAAAATTCGGCTTTGGTTTCGTTGAGGTTATTGGCTTCCGATTCGGTGATGATAAATCCATTTTTCGCTAACTGTATGGCTGGTTCTATTAATTTTTGAAGCGGTAATTTGGCCATAGGTAAAGTAGCCGCAATTCCGGCAATAGTGCCGGGAACACCCGATGCCAGGTGACCCCACTGGGAGAGATTGGTTTGAGCTACACCTTTTTCATCGATATACATATCCCTCGATGCTTTGGAAGGGGCCTTTTCACGGTAATCTATGGCAGTGGTTTTGCCGTCGGTAGTTCGGGCTAGTAAAAATCCGCCTCCGCCCAAATTACCTGCATTAGGGTATACTACGGCCAATGCAAACTGCGTGGCTATCGCAGCATCAAACGCGTTTCCACCCATGGTCATTATTTGATTGCCCACCTCACTTGCCAGCGGATGTGCCGATGCTACTGCCTGTTTTTGAACCGTTTTTTGTTTTACTATTTGGTAAGCAACGGGGCTTTTGGCGGTGGTAGTGGTGGTACCGTATGTTTGTGATACTACTGGTAAGCTAAAAACAACTGCTAATACAAGTGCAGTAAGCTGTGGTAACTTGAGTAATTGCATGATTAAAAATAGGGTTTATTCGTATGTACAGGGCAATATTTGCCATTTTGTCGGTAATACATTAATTAAAGTTTGTAACTTAATTTGTGTTCCGTAACTTGCCGCTTTAACAAAAAGTTTACATTTTTGTAACTTTTCATTTTAATTTGAAACCAAACAATCTACCATGAGAAAATCTACCTCAGTACTGTTAAAGTTGGGGAGTGTGATCGTTAGTTTGCTGCTCGTAAATTTCGTTTTTGCACAGTTAGGAACCATTAAAGGATCCGTGAAGGATGCCAAAGAGCCTTTAGAAGGTGCTTCGGTAATTTTAGAAGGTAAAGGCGGCGGAGCCAGAACCAACAATGTGGGCGCCTTTGAAGTAAAGGTAAACGCCGGAACCTACAACGTAATTGTTTCGTATGTGGGGTACACACCTAAAACATTTGTGGTAAACCTAGCACCTGGAGCTACTTTTACGCTAGATGCGGTATTAGAAAAATTAAACGATCAAAAATCGGTAACGGTAGTAGGTACTCGTAGTGCTGTGGTGCGTAGTAGTACGCAAACCGTGGCGCCTGTAGATGTATTTAGCTCAAAAGAACTAGCCTTAACCGGACAAATAGAGCCTACACAAATGATCAATTTTGTGGCTCCTTCTTTCAATTCATCTCGTCAAACAGTGGCCGATGGAACCGATCATATTGACCCTGCTACTTTGCGTGGCTTAGGTCCGGATCAGGTGTTGGTTTTGGTAAACGGTAAGCGTAGGTATAACACTGCGTTGCTAAATGTAAACGGAACCATTGGTAGAGGTAGTGTAGGAACCGATTTAAACTCGATTCCTGCAAGTGCTATTGATAAAATTGAAGTATTAAGAGATGGTGCTGCATCGCAATACGGTTCTGATGCCATCGCGGGTGTAATTAACGTGGTGTTGAAAAAAGACGTTAAGAAAACCAATATCAATATTCACCGTGGCCAGTTTTATATGGGCGATGGTCAAACTACGGGTATACAAGCCAACCAAGGTTTTGCTTTGGGTAAAAAAGGTGGTTACTTAGATTTATTTGCCGATATACGTTTAAGAGAAGGTACCAACCGTGTAGGCCGTTATGGTGTTCGCCCAGATGGTAGCTATAGTGCAGGTGTTTATTTTAACTATGGTGCGTTTCCTGCTGGTCCGCAACGTGATTCTATTATCGCTTTAGATAATAGAACCATTGCAGAACGTGGATTTAGTAGAGATAACAATATGCAAGTAGGTAACTCTAAAGTAGATAACTACAATTTTGCTTTGAATGGTGGTATACCATTGAGTAAAAATACCAACCTAAGTTTTATGGGTGGTTACGGCCGTAGAAATGGTCAGGCAGCGGGTTTCTTCCGTTATCCTTTCCAAACATCTCAAGTAATTCAGCCTTTGTATCCTGATGGTTTCTTACCACAAATACGCTCTATTATTCAAGATAAATATGCCGGTGTAACTTTTGACGGTACTACCAAAAATGGTTGGAAGTGGGATTTAGGAACTGTATACGGTGGTAACCAATTTAATTTCAACGTAGCAAATTCTAATAACGCTTCTCAATTTGCTTTAGGTACAGCCGCTCAAACACAGTTTGATGCTGGTACTCTACGCTTTAACCAATCTACTACTAACTTAAACTTGTCGAAAGATTTTGGTAAGCAAATGAACTTGAAAAGTTTCAACATAGCATTTGGTACGGAAGCTAGGTTTGATAATTACCAAATTTTAGCTGGTGAAGAAGCTAGCTGGAGAAACTACAATCCTACTAGTGGCCGTGTAGGTGGAGCTCAGGTGTTTCCTGGTTTCCAACCTGTAAACGCAGTAAATGAAACACGTGGAGTAGGTGCTGGATACGTAGATATTGAAACCGATTTAACCGATAAGTTTTTAGTAAACGCAGCTGCTCGTTACGAGAAGTACACCGATTTTGGTGGTAATGTAGCCGGTAAATTAGCCGCTCGTTACAAGTTTTCTGATAAGTTTTCTATCCGTGGTTCGGTATCTAACGGTTTTAGAGCACCAAGTATGCACCAGCAATATTTTAGCGCTATAAGCACCGTGTTTGTAAATACTACCGCTGGCTTAGTGCCATTACAGCAAGGTACCTTTAGAAACAATAGTGCCGTAGTAGGTGCAGGTTTTGGTGTACCAAGATTAACAGCTGAAAAAAGTATGAACTACAGCATTGGCTTTACTTCTAAGTTAGCAAGAAATGCTAGCTTAACGGTAGATGCTTACTTGATAGACATTAAAGATAGGATTGTACTTTCTGGTCAGTTTACCCGTACCAACCCTGCTGTAAATGCCATTTTACAAGCTTACCCAGATGTTAACTCAGCTATCTTCTTTTCAAATGCTATCAACACAAGAACACAAGGTATAGACATTGTTTACAGTAGCAACCACCGTGTGGGTAGAGGTATTTTAGATATCACTGCTGCGGCAAACTTGAATAGAACCGAGGTTACTGGTGTAAACCAAAGCACTAAATTACCTAACGATAGTTTGAACAGCAATACCTTATTCAATATTGAAGAAAGAAGCCGTATTGAAATTGGTCAGCCTCGTAGCAAAATTACTTTAGGTTTAAACTACCGCATAGGCAAGTGGAATTTGAATGCCCGTGCTACTCGTTTTGGCGAAGTTGGTCAGGTGTTTAACGGTACTGATCGTTCAAGGGATCAAACTTTTAGTCCACGTGTAGTAACCGATGTAGCCGTAAGCTACCGCCCGGTTTACTTCATTAACTTAACTATAGGTGCTCAAAACATTGCTGACGTTTACCCTGACCGCTTATCGAATTTTGCCAACACTGGCGAAGGCCGATTTGTATACAGCCGTAACGTAACACAGTTTGGTTTCAACGGTGGTTACTGGTATACCAATGCCGCTTTTGATTTAACCGATTTAAAAGGCAATAAGAAATTAAAAGCAGTACCTGTAGCGCCGATGGTAGCAGACGCTCCTAAAGTATTAGATACAGATGGTGACGGTATTAATGATGATGTAGATGCTTGCCCGAACGCTGCCGGACCAAAAAGTTTAAATGGTTGCCCTGATACCGACGGCGATGGCGTGGCTGATAAAGACGATAAGTGCCCAACCGTAGTAGGTGCAAGAGCTTTGAATGGCTGCCCTGATGCGGATGGTGATGGTGTAGCTGATAAGGATGATAAGTGCCCTAACCAATATGGTGTAGCCAAGTACGATGGCTGCCCAGTACCTGATACCGATGGTGATGGTGTAAACGATGAGTTAGATAAGTGCCCAACTGTGGCTGGTATAGCGGCTAATGCAGGCTGCCCAGAAACACCACAACAGAAAATTACTAAGGCTGCACAAAACGTATACTTTGTTACCAATAGTGCAAAATTGACCTTGGAAAGTAAAACCGCTTTTGTAACTATTTTAGAAGAGTTAAAGGCAAACCCAGATGTGTTATTGGATATTGAAGGACATACGGATAATACAGGTTCTAAAGCCTTGAACCAACGTTTAAGTCAGCAGCGTGCTGAAACCGTAAAACGTTACTTGACTGAGTTAGGTGTAGATGCAAAACGCATGACTGCCAAAGGTTTTGGTGATGCTCAACCGATAGCAGATAATGCAAGCGCTGAAGGCCGCCAACAAAACAGAAGAGTGGTGCTTACGCTTAAATAAGAGCTAAGAAAATTTGATTGGATAGTGATGGTCGCCCCCGCCGGGGGCGACCATTTTTTTTTATACCTATAGGGCGAGTGTGGTGTTTGGGGAGAGGCGGGACTAATCAAAGATTTTTGCAACTAGGGTGGTGCTTTCATCTTATGGGCTTTGTAAATTCACCGCTTGAAAAATATCGTTGAAACATAGTAACTTTACGATATGGCATCGATAGAAAAAAATACGGCGATTATAGATGGTTACATAGAGCTGTTGGACAAGCTGAGTACCGACGGTAAGCTAGACCTTATATCAAAATTAACCGCCTCGGTGAAAGCTGATTTGACATATAAAAAATCTTCGTTCAAGAAGGCTTTTGGCGGCTTCGATTCAGATAAATCTGCCGACGAAATCATACAAGATATTCGAACTAGCCGATTGACTACACGGCAAATGGAATCGTTTTGAAAAAATATTTAATTGATACGAATATTGCCATTTATTACATGAAAGGCAAGTTTGATTTGCACAAAAAATTTGGTGAATTAACGTTGAATGAATGTTATATCTCCGAGATAACACTCGCTGAGCTGAAATTTGGCGTAGCAAAAAGTGAGAAATTTGAGAAGAACAAAGTAATACTCGACTATTTTTTAACCGGTGTACAAATACTTCCTATTTATCATTCGCTGGACTTGTATGCGTCGGAAAAAGCACGACTACAGAAAGCGGGAATACCAATGGATGATTTTGACCTTTTAATTGGGGTTACTTCCGTTACACATAAACTAGTAATGGTTACCAATAATACATCACATTTTACACGTATTCATGGAATTGTGCTAGAGGACTGGACCGTGCTGGCATAGGGCAACTACTAAGTTCCGTTGGCAAGTGCTGGAAATTTTATGAAAGTAGCAAAGCGTTAGCAATGTTATCTTAACACGGCATTTGGTTGTCCTATACCGATTTCCCACATTAAAACCGCTGTAGTTTTGCCAATGGTTTTTATACACTTATTTTTAGGGCTATGAAAAAGTTTTTGGTAATACTACTCATGGCCATTGCCGGCCCCATGTTTTCACAAACGCTACAATCACCCAGCGAATATTTAGGATACACTTTAGGTACTAGATACACCCCACACCATCAAGTGGTGGCCTATTGCCAATATGTGGCCAACACGTTTCCTACGGCCGTAAAAATGGAACAATACGGTACTACCAATGAACACCGGCCGTTGTATTTACTAACCGTATCAAGCGCCGAAAATGTAGGTAATCTGGCAAACATTAAGGCGAATCATATTGCCGCTATAAACGGTAAATCTACCACAGCTGCTAGCCATGCTATTGTATGGTTAAGCTATAACGTACATGGCAACGAACCTAGTAGTTCGGAGGCCGCTATGCAAACGCTGTACGAACTGGTGAACCCAGCCAATACGGTTTCTAAAAGCTGGCTGAAAAATACCGTGGTATTGATTGACCCTTGTTTAAACCCCGATGGTAGAGATAGATATGTAAACTGGTTCAATAGTATGGTGGGAGCTGGTAGCAACGCCAATCCACAAACCAGAGAACACATGGAACCTTGGCCTGGTGGAAGAAGCAACCATTATAATTTCGACTTAAATCGAGATTGGGCTTGGCAAACACAAGTAGAAACCCAGCAGCGTATAAAAGTTTACCAAACTTGGATGCCACACGTGCATGTAGATTTTCATGAGCAAGGCTTTAACGAACCCTATTATTTTGCACCAGCCGCAGAACCTTTTCATGATGTAATTTCCCCTTGGCAAAGAAATTTTCAAACACAGATAGGTAAAAACCACGCCAAGTATTTTGATGAAAAAGGATGGTTATATTTTACCAAAGAACGCTTCGATTTGTTTTACCCAAGCTATGGCGATACTTACCCTACCTACAATGGAAGTATTGGGATGACTTACGAGCAGGGCGGCCATAGCAGAGGAGGCTTGGCCGTACAAACCGAAGATGGCGATACGCTTACCTTAGTAGATAGGGTAGCCCACCACCACACTACGGGTATGAGTACCGTGGAAATGGCATCGGCCAACGCTAGTAACTTGGTTACTGAATTCTCGAAATTTTTTGAAGCGGCTCGTAGTGGAGCCAAAGCCAATGGTGTAAAAAGCTATGTGGTAACTAGTAATTACCTTACTAGTTTACAACCGTTCATGGCTTTATTAGCCAAAAATGGTATCAATTTTACCTTAACCAACGATAATATTACTGGTAAAGGTTACGAATATTTTGAGGGCAAAGAAACTGCCATTGCTACCCAAAATTACAGTGTGGTAATACCCACTGCACAGCTACAAGGCACACTATTACAAGTGCTGATGGAACCCAAAAGCAAACTAACGGATAGTGCTACTTACGATATTACAGCATGGAGTTTACCTTATGTATACGGCTTAAAAACTTTTGCCGTAAATACACCTGTTAACGCTAAGGCCTTTGTGCAAACCAATATGCCACAAATGGGTAAAAATGCTTATGGGTACTTATTGCCTTATACCAATTTTGCGTCGGCCAAAGCGATGGCTACCCTTATCAAAGATGGTTTTAAAGTACGCATGGCACAAAAGCCCATTACCTATAAAGGCAAACAATATGAGGCGGGTAGTTTATTGGTTTTGAAAAATAATAATACCGCTAAGTGGCAAACGGAAATAATGCCAAGATACTTGCAATTATTGGGTACCGAAGAGGTAGTAACGCTAGAAACGGGTTTTATGGATAAGGGGCCAGATTTTGGCAGTCCGGATGTAGTTACTTTACAAAAGCCCAAGGTAACCGTACTTACGGGCGAAGGTGTAAGTAGCCTGGGCGCCGGTGAAGTATGGAACTTTTTTGATAAGGTATTAGAGTACCCGGTAAATATGGTAAATGCCAGCGATTTTGGTAGATTGAATTTGAAAGAAACGAACGTACTTATTTTGCCGGATGGCTATTACAAATGGTTAGGCGATAAAAATACTCAAGCCAAGTTGAAGGATTTTGTACGTGGCGGTGGTAAAATTATTGCCCTAGAAAATGCGGTGGCACAAATGGCGGATGAGGATTTTGGTTTAAAAAGAAAAGAAGCACCCGATGCCAAGAAGGCAGATGAGCAATATTTAAAAAAGTATGCCGATAGGGAGCGAGATGCTTTAAAAGAGGGCATTAGCGGCGCTATTTACCGTGTACAATTAGATAATACGCATCCGCTTGCATTTGGCTATGGTAGTAATTACTACACCTTAAAGCAAGACGGTAATACGTACCAGTTTTTAAAAGATGGCTGGAATGTGGGATATCTTAGAAAAGACAATAAGGTAGCCGGTTTTGTAGGAAGCGATTTGCAACCAAATTTAAAAGATCAGCTAGTGCTTGGTGTGCAGGAAATGGGTGCAGGAAACATTGTGTATTTGGCCGATAATCCGTTGTTCAGGTTGTTTTGGGAGAACGGAAAATTACTATTTACCAATGCTGTATTTACGGTAGGGAATTAGGGGTTGGAGTTCCCATACATACAATTACGCTGCGGTAGTATGAACGCATGATGTAACATAGTAGGATCAGTATCGCATTGCCACAATTGCACTGTACAGTAGTTGGCTGTATTAAGATGACCTGTTGAGCTACTAGAACTGTGGCTTTGTAGGCGTTATACTTTATAACTTAAAGGAATAACCTAGTAGTATTTGTCGTGGTCGTAATTGTATATACGTAATACTAGTTCCTAACGGATTAGCACTCACATCGAATAAATTGGTTTGATTAAAGACGTTAAAAATGCTACACCATATATCGCCTCCGTTTGTCTTGGGTTGCCATTTAACTACCACATCGTTAAAAAACAAAGGTGTTATCCGTTGACCCGCTAATGAACCGCTTTGTACTTCGCCAACTAATTGAAAATTTAATCGGTATGCCGTGCTTGCGGTAACAGAAATTTTGGAATTAAACAGTTGATTTGTAAAATGTAAAGTGGTACCAACCGTTTGAAAATTTTGCAGAGTTAGAGTGCCAGTATACTCTGTTTGTAAATATTTATTCCATTTTTGCTGTGCAATGACGTTATAGGATTGTGTATTACTCCTGTATTTAAATAATGCTGATTCAATACCTTGTATGCCAGCATTAAAGTTGACACCGCCAGCAGCCTTAATGGTAGTTTTAGTTTTCTCAAAGTATTTTCCTACATCGGCAGATAGGGCCAATGTTTGCTGATTATTATTAGTTAATATGCCCAGTTGCTTATTAATAAAACCATCAAAAGAATTTTGCGTAAGTACATTTGTTTGCAGGGTGAAATAGCTGACTGATACTTTACCAAACAACATAGATAGTTGATTTTTATAGCTATAACCTACAGTGGTATTGATACTATTCGTTTTTCTTAGCGGTGATTGATTGGAACTAATAAATCTGTTATTCCTTACAATATAGCCGCCCACAACATCGAGTAAGTTTCCAAAAGTTGTTTCTTTTGAACTAGTTATAAAAAGTTCTTGTAGAGGTGCAACAGCATAAGTTACCGTGGCTGCCGGATTAAAAACTATCGGCATACTTCGAACTACACTTGACTGTATCTGAGGATTATAATTGATAGTATTTGCAATCACTGGCACGTTGGCATTAATCCACCATCTCCCCGTTCTATAATTCATTTGGGTAGTGCTGTATACACTTCCATGCCGCCAATGTGAGTTATTCTGAAAACTGTCTGGCAGTATCTCCGATTGGCCAGTAGAATCGGCTTGCCTTATTTGGCTGGTTACCTGACGATATTCGTATTTTATTCCTAATACTTGTGCTATTTGTACACCTTTAAATTGTTTCCTGAACGATATTGTTTGGTGGCTAGTAAACACTGTTTGATTAAACTGTTGAAGTAACTCCGAGGTAAATGAATTTCCTTTTAACGCAAAAAGAGGTGGTGCAAGCATAAGTACCTCATCATTACGTTTTAGTGAGTTAATCGACTGAACTTCAACCAATGTATTCCTCCATTTTTTTACCGTAGTGAGGTGATTACTTATTTGTAGGCGATGGGTATTTAACGATTGATTATTATTGGAATTATTGGTTCTGAGCCCGGCAAATTCCCTATCGCTATCGAAGATGATATTCAGCTTATTATTAAAGTATTCTTGATGGGTATTGGCGGTAATGGTGGCGGTTGCAGTTACTTTTCGAGTTTGGGTTTTAAACTGTGCATCTTCCACTATACGTATAGTATCGGTAGGTAATAGCAATAAGGTGTTTGCTCCTTGCTGTTGTTGTAAACTTTCTATACCTGCACTTGCTTGCAAACGTATATCATATTTTGAGGTTAATGGTCGTAGAATATTGGTACTGGCCACATGTGTTTCATTGAAAACGAAACGCTGCTGTAGCATGCTTTGGTTAGCTGTGTACAATGCCGATAGATATCTTGGTAAATTTTCTTGTTTTTCTAAGCCATCCTCTCCATACACCGGCGCCGTTTGTAGTTCCTTTAGCGCTGCCTTGCCTATATTATTAGATTTATAAAGATGAAGTGCTTGTTGATTTTTATGGATGGCTAGCCCCAGCACCGAAGCATCCCAAATAAGTGGCTTACCGCCTACCGCTGCGTTTACTTGTGTTGTAAGTTTATTTTTATATTTATTTTTTGTAGTAATGTTTACCGCTGCTTTTCTACTGGTTTGTATACCGTCCAAAATTTTTATAGGTTGATGTTTTTCGTAAATCTCTATCTTGTCTATCATGTCGGCGGGAACATTTTTTGTTGCCAGCCCGTAGCCATTTTCTAGTAGGTTTTTACCATCTATATAAAACTTGTTAATAGGTTCGCCTTGGTAGGTAATTTGGCCATTAGCATCCACGCTAACGCCTGGAATTTTTTGTAAAACATCGCCAATTACTCTATCTAGTTTACCTGCAAACGTAGCTGCATTATACGTAATAGTATCACCTTTTATTTGTATGGGTGAAGCTTGCACTTGAATGTTGGGTAATTCGTACACTTGAGAATCCAGTACTGTAGTATCGCCATTTCTAAAATTATTTTGTACAGAAACAATTGTTTTTTTATAATTCAACGATGTAAAAATTAGTAGCTGTGCACGTAGGGCGGTATCAGTATAGTTTATTTTAAAAACCCCATTTGAACCTGTGGTTTTAAACGCAATAATGGCCGTATCTGCACTACACACCATTACTTGTATTCCACTAATTGGTTCCCGTTGCTTGTTTACTACTATTCCATGTACCGAACGAATCTGTGAGAAGATAAACGTAGGTATTATAGCAATGGTAAGTACCAATATAATTCTATGGTATATACTACTCTTCAAAGAAATAAGGTGGTTTTGGCATTGACATTGGTTTACTAAAATCAACTCCAATATTACTATACGATGGTTCAGCCATATAGTACTTGTTCATGTTTTTGTAGAAGTCGTTTTTCAGAAATAAAAACTCGCTTTTACTAATATTTTTTGAACGTTTGGAAATGCTTACAAGTGAAGGAGCCAATGATGAACTTAGTTTTGTGCCTAGAAGGCTATAAGCAAGTTTTCCATCAGCTGTTTTTGCTTCTACAATGAGTCCTGGTAGCCCTTGCAGTTTCCAAGGCCCAAGGCCAATAGGTATATCTGCTGTAAACCAAACTTCCCATATTTTTCCTCTAAAATTGGCTGTTGCTTTGGTGCATTTGAAGCCCTGAATTCGCTTTGTGGAATCAGTATACAGTTTCCACTCTATGTTGTTAACTGTGTCTTGGTATTGATAGCGACTAATCAGTACTACCCCATAAACATGGATTGTTTCACCGTTATGTTCAATGATTTCGTCGTTATAATCTTTGTCGCTAAGTACGTTATTGGCTTGGTTAATAGAGTCAAGCGTCAATAAATCTAAACTATAAAAAATCGAGGTTTTAGGTGTGTGAAGTAGTACGTATTTTTCTTTGTAGGGAGTGGCCGTCTTGTATGACCTTGTAAATTCGTATAGAAACTTTTGCTGTGCTGGAGTGGTTTTATAAAACAAAACAGCTGAAAGAATAGATATTAGGTAACGTGTGGATGATTTCATAAAATAAAATTAAAAGCTAGGGGGATGGATGTAATTATTCTGCTGCTACTACAGATTTCGGCGGTGGATATCCACATGCAGCTGTAGCTACGCCTTGAGCAAAGCCTTTTCTGTATTCAGCGGACTGTTGACTAAGCCAATTTGGGTCTACCGAAACGAATACATCTTTTCCGCAATGAGTCATTACTATTACTCCGCTTCCGTTCACTTGATCTTGTTGTTTTTTCGATAATTCTGCCGCAAATGAAGTTTTTGCGTTTAGTGAAAATATCGATGCTAAAATGAATGTTAATCCCTTCGATAAAAGGCGATTTCTGGTGTTTGTGCGTTTTCCTGTCGTTGTGTTTTTGTGTTTCATATTTTATTTATTGTAGGTAAAAAAATACCCCCGAGCGCTTTCAAAAATAATTGGTCTATTATTTGTTTTTAAAATATAATAAATAATATTTTGTTAAATAGAATTGTAGTTTGATTTGTGAGAACGCCATTCTACACTTGAAAAAAAATATCACCAAAATTTAAAATTGCCACAAAAGGGGACTTGAAATCTTTTTTTATTAAGCGATGTGAGAGCGTGAAATATGATACCTCTCGAAAATTATAACGTTCTACACTAAAGTATTTATATCGATTTGTAAACGGAGATTTACTCGAGTTAATATACCCATCATTTTCACTATCAAATTGCCACCCAATAATACTCGGTTATATTTTGGCCTGTGTGCAATATCTTTGCAGCATGCAGGCATTACCGAATATTAGGCATTTAAGTACTGAGGAAATCAATTCTTTTTTTGAAAAACGTAAGTTGCCAAAATTTCGGGCTAAACAAGTACACGAGTGGTTATGGCAAAAACATGCCCATAGTTTTGATGCTATGACCAACCTTAGCAAGGAGCTAAGAACCACTTTAGCAGAGCATTTTACTTTGCCAGCCCTAAAGGTAGATGCTACCCAAGTAAGCACCGATGGTACCGTAAAAACAAGGTTTGCCACACACGAAGGTCATAAAATAGAAGGCGTACTAATACCCACCGACGAACGAAAAACCGCTTGTGTAAGTAGCCAAGTAGGCTGTAGCCTTAGTTGTAAATTTTGTGCTACGGGTTATATAGATAGAAAGCGTAACCTAACCTTTGATGAAATAGTAGATCAAGTGGTGCTAATAAATCAGCAAAGCGAACAGCACTACCAAAAACGCCTTACCAATATTGTATTTATGGGTATGGGCGAACCACTGTTGAACTACGCCAATGTGTTAAAAGCCGTAGAAAAAATCACGTCGCCAGATGCGTTGGGCATGAGCCCTCGTCGTATCACCGTATCTACTGCAGGTGTTGCAAAAATGATTCGGAAATTAGGGGATGATAATGTGAAATTTAAATTAGCCCTGAGTTTACATGCCGCTAACGATGCTAAGCGAAACGAGATAATGCCTATTAATGAAAGTAATAATATAAGAGAGCTGATTGCCGCATTAAATTACTTCTATAAAAAAACGGGTAACGAGATAACTTTTGAATACATACTGTTCAATAATTTCAACGACGGACAGCAAGATGCCGATGAACTAGTAAAGGTATTCAGGCAAGTACCGGCCGATTTAGTGAATATCATCGAGTACAACAATATTGACCAATTCAATTTATCGAAACCTAGCGATGATAAGGTGCAAGCTTTTATGCAGTACCTACAAAGTAAACGGGTAAACGCCCATTTACGTAGAAGCCGAGGGAAAGATATTGATGCTGCCTGTGGCCAATTAGCCAATAAATAGGAGTTTTTTATAAATTATCGGCTTGGCGTAGTTGGTAACTTTTCTGCACAATATCAAGCAAAAGTTTATCAAGTTTTTTGGCTTCGTGCTGCACTAGTTGCAGCATTTCTATTTGTTCCTTATTGGTTTCTTTATCGGTACATGTATCTTGAATCAATTGCAATAATCCTTGAATATTGGCCAATGGTGAGCGTACCATATGGCTTTGTATAAACGCAATTTCCTTTAGCTCGCTGGTTTGCAATTGTATTTTTTCTCGGTCGAGCACCGAGTTGGTAATTTCTGTGGCACTCACCATTACTTGTTTTACGGTGTTGTCATCGCCTACTATGGGTACAAAACTCATGGTAAACCAGCGGGGTTTGGTATCTTGGGCAAGCACTGTTACTTCGTGCAATACTACTTTTTCTCGGGTGGAAAAAACATGGGTAATATGCTGTTCATATTCTTGAAATTTTTCATCGGTAGGGGCCATTTGGCGCCAATTTTTTCCAATAAGGTCGGTGGGCTGCAAACCCCAAAAAGCCGCCGCCCTTGGGTTTACAAAAAGATAGTTTAGGTGTTTATCAAAAGTGGTAATAAGGGTGTCAGTATTATCTACCAAACTACGATAGCGTTCTTCGTTATCTTTTATAATTTGATCTTTGGTCCATACCTCGGTAATATCCCTTGAGCTAATTAAGAAGCCTGTTTTTTCGCCATTAGGTGCTTTTACTATCGTTGCTAAGCTTTCTATCACCCGTGTTTCACCCTGCTTGGTTTGGTGCTGAAAGCTCACCGTTAAGCTATCTTGTTCACCTTTTAATAGTTTTTGGTACACTTGGTACACCCGTGGAGCATCTGCGGGAGCTATAAAATCAAAAGGCGTTTTGCCTATCATTTCCTCCTGTGTGTAGCCAAAATGCTGTAAGGAATTTGGGGTAATGAATAGATACTTTGCATCTAAAGAATGCACCGTTATAATATCTAGAACCGAATTTATTAAGGTGCTATATAGGCGTTCGAAAAAGGTATCATCGGCCTTCATATGAAGGGCAAATGCCAAGTTTTCCATAACCGATTCCACCAACTTTTTTTGTTGATACATAGTTTATCTTTTTCATACGTTCAAAAACTAGCCTTAGCTACTCCCTTTAAAATTAGTACTTTTACCGCTTATTTATCATTCCTGTTGAAACAACAGCAAAATAGTTTTATGAGTAAAAATGCGTTCGAGAAGTTTAGCAACCCCGCTGTAAAAGGTGCTAAGAAGAAAGAAATGTTTAAGCAGGCGAAGCGAAAAGCAAAAGCCGAAGCACGTGAACAAGGCAATCAGTTTAGGGCAGCCGCCAAGGCAAGACGAGAAAATAGAAATGGTTTTGAAGCCACACCTACCACACGCCCCAAGAAGTTTTCCAAGCAAGAACATGATAGCGAAGTAAACCAACTAAAACAGTGGGCCAACGAATACGGTACCGAAAAAAAGGCACCTGTTTCTCCTAAAAAAACTATTGAAAAAGCACCGGCAGCCGCTGCAAAAGGTGCACGTAAGTTTAGTAAAGCTGGCTCCGAAGGCAGGCCTTCTACCCAGCAGAAAATAGGTAGTAAACCAACTACTAGTTTTGTAAAAAAAGCAGAAACTTCCAACGCGGAAATGCCCCTCAATAAATTTGTAGCCCATGCAGGTATCTGCGGCAGAAGAGAAGCAGCTGAACTAGTACGGGAAGGAAAAGTAACCGTAAATGGCGATGTGGTGTATGAGCCGGGTTATAAAGTAAAACCTACCGATACCGTAAAGTACAATAAAGCAGTGCTACAAGCACAGCAAAAACTGGTATACATATTATTAAATAAACCCAAGGATTTTATTACTACCACCAAAGACCCGCAGGGTAGAAGAACAGTGTTAGATTTAGTAAAAGATGCCGCCGAACAACGCATTTATCCGGTGGGAAGATTGGATAGAAACACCACGGGAGTATTGCTAATGACCAATGATGGCGATTTAGCCCAAACCCTTACGCATCCTAGTTTTTCCGTTAGAAAAATATACGAAGCCAAGCTAGATAAGCCTTTTACCAAAAAAGATGCCGAGGCGGTGGCCAACGGTATTACGTTGGAAGATGGTTTTGTGCAAGCCGATGCTATCGGCTTCCCCGATGCTGGCGATAAATGTATAGTAGGTATAGAAATACACAGCGGCAAAAACCGAATTGTACGTAGAATTTTTGAACACCTTGGCTACGATGTAAAAAATTTAGATAGAGTACTTTTTGGAAGCTTATCTAAGAAAAATGTAGACCGTGGTAAATGGCGTTTTTTGAACGAGAAAGAAGTGGGTCAGTTAAAGCAAATGCAAGCCACTAAAGGTAAACGTAAAAAAGCGGAAGAATTTTTGAATGAGAACAAGTAATGCATTTCAGGTGGTGTTTCAAAGCGCCGAATTTATAGTAGTAAACAAACCCAGTGGCCTGTTAAGCATACCCGATAGGTTTGGTAAAGAAGCATCGGTAAAATCAATTTTAGAAGAGCAATACGGTAAAGGAAATGTGTTTACCGTGCACAGGATAGATAGGGATACAAGTGGCTTACTAGTATTTGCTTTTGATGCAGAAGTGCATAAGCAATTAAATACCCTATTCGAAACTAGGGCTGTAGTAAAAAAATATGTTACGCTGGTGCTAGGCACACCGCCTACACCACAAGGTAGCATTACCACAGGTATAGCGGAACACCCTGTAAACAAAGGTACCATGCAGGTGCATGCCGCTGGCAAGCCTTCGCATACGGAATATGCCGTACAGAAAACCTACAAGCAATATAGTTTTATTGAATGCGAAATACATACGGGCCGTACACACCAAATACGGGTGCATATGCAGCATTTGGGCTGCCCTGTGGTATGCGATGAACTGTATGGCGATGGTAAGCCTGTGCTGGTAAGTAACTTAAAAAAGAAGTTTAATTTAAGCAAGTTGCAAGAGGAAGAGCGACCAATTTTGAACAGGTTGGCGTTGCATGCTAATTACCTAGCATTTACCCTACAGGAACAGGAGTATAGTTTTACTGCTCCACTTTTTAAGGATATGCAGGCTACGTTACAGCAGCTAGATAAGCATGGGTAGAAATGTGCAGCTGCACTTGTAACGAAGTAGTATTTAGAAATTTTATCGTATGAGTTTTATACCGTTTCAAAAAATTGATTGGAGCAATATTGAAAAAGTATTTCACCAAGGCGAAACGGGGTTTGCCACGTGGCAAACACTACAATTACAGGGGTTGAGAATACGATTAGTAGAATATTCTGAAGGTTACATGGCCGATCATTTGTGTACCAAAGGGCATATAGTACACTGCTTACAGGGCTCCTTTGTAAGTGAGTTAGCAACCGGCGAAAAAATTTCCTTATCAGCAGGTGAAACCTATGTAGTGTCCGATGGCTTAAGTAGCCATCGTTCCAGTACCCAACATGCGGTAAAGCTGCTGATAATAGATGGTGATTTTTTACAATAGTTAACACCCCTCCTAAAAACAAAAAAGCCCCTCTGTAGAAACAGAACGGCTTATTGCTTGCTTTATATAAACCCTAAAAACATCATGGTTGCGGCGTGTAACGCAAATACGGTTTTACTATAGTTACCCCTTTTTTAAATTTCACCAAAGCCTCCTCCGTAGGTATGGCGGGTATCACTATCACATCTTGGCCTTGCTGCCAGTCGGCAGGGGTAGCTACACTATGTTCAGCAGTTAGTTGTAAGCTATCTAGCACCCGTAGCACTTCCACAAAATTGCGGCCCGTGCTAGCTGGGTAGGTAAGGGTAAGTTTTATCTTTTTGTCCGGACCAATAATAAACAAGCTACGTACAGTGGTAGTGGCACTAGCATTCGGGTGAATCATATCGTATAAAGTGGCCACCGTTCTATCGGTATCCGCTATTATCGGAAATTGAACTTGGGTGTGCTGCGTTTCATTAATGTCGTTTATCCAGCCGGTGTGATTATGCAGTGCATCTACACTTAGCGCTAAAACTTTGGTGTTTCTTTTTTCAAACTCGTGTGCTAGTTGTGCCGTACGGCCAAGCTCTGTGGTACAAACGGGTGTATAATCTGCCGGGTGCGAAAATAATATGCCCCAACTATCGCCTAAATACTCGTGAAAGTTAAGGGTACCTATGCTGGTTTCAGCGGTAAAATTGGGTGCTTCATCACCTATACGTACTGACATGGTGTATAATTTTTGGCAATAGTACAATTAATCTACTAATTTGGTAGACTATTATGTTGTTTTTTTGTTAATGATGGCAGCCTTGGTAAGTGCTTGCTTTCCAAAACGCTGTTTTATAGCGTCAATACTTTGGTACAATTGCTCCGTTTTGGCCACATTGGTAAACAATTGGGTTTGCGGAGCGGCCGCTACAAAATGGCTAAGGCGTGCACCTAATAAACGTACGGGATGTTTAGGCTGGTACAATTGCTGTAATAATTGCCATGCAGCGTCAAAAATTTCTTTATCGCTGGCAGTACCCGTTACATGCATTTGCTTGGTAGCCGTGTCAAAATTGGGCTTTCTTAGTTTTACGGCTACACAGGTGGTATAGCGGTTATTGCTACGCAGTTCAAAACAAAGCTTTTCTATCATGGCTAGCAGGTGCTTTTTTAAAGCATCTAACTGGGTAATGGGTTCATTGAATGTTTGTTCCGTACTTATGCTTTTTGCCTCATGGTAATTCTGTACTTCACCATGGTGTATACCGTTGGCCTTGAGTTGTAATTCTAAAGCATAACTGCCCAGTAATTTTTCTAAAGTCGCGGTAGGGTAGGTTTGTAGCTGTGCAATAGTTTCTATGCCTAGCTGTTGTAGGGCTACGGTAGTATTTTTACCTACACCGGGTATTTTATACACGGGCAAAGCCGCTAAAAATTCCTTTTCTTGCCTAGGCTGTACCCATAAAAAGCCGTTGGGTTTGGCTTCATCGGTGGCTATTTTGGCTACTAATTTATTACACGCTAAGCCAAACGAAATAGGTAATTTGGTTTCCGCCACAATAGTTTCTCGAAGAGCTTTTGTGAACTGAAATACATCAAAAAATTTATCCATCCCTGTAAGGTCGATATAAAATTCATCTATACTTGCCTTTTCAAAAAGCGGCACTCTGGCGGCAATAATTTCTGTTACCCATTTACTATACCTACTATATTCTCCCCGGGTACCTTTTACTAAAATGGCTTGCGGACAAAGCTGCATGGCTTTTTTCATGGGCATAGCACTATGCACACCAAACTTTCTAGCTTCGTAGCTACATGCAGCCACTACACCCCGCTCCTTAGAACCACCCACAATTACCGGTAAACCTTTTAGGGCTGGGTTATTGGCTATTTCTACACTTACAAAAAAGCTATCCAAATCAAAATGGGCAATATACCTTGTGGGCTGTGTAGGCATGTATTATACCTTGGCTTTAAAACTCCATGTAAACCAAAATTCTGCCACTACTACACCTTCTTCATTGGTGCCAACTGCATGGCCTATGGCTTGTGTGCCCTGCCCCGTTTCAATACTTTGTGTAATGGCTTGCTGCATGGCATTTCCGCTGGTGCAAGTGAATACAATTTTACCAGTGGCTTTTTTGTAAAAATTACTTTTTACCTCGGTTACCAGCATACTTACACCCGGTTTTATTTGGTACAAATGCCCCATGGCTAATACACCCGTAGCTATTTCCGCAGCCATAGATAGTACTGCGAAGTATATGGACCGAAATGGATTTTTATTGAACCATTTTTGCCTAACCGTTATCTGAGCTTGCTCTGGCGTAAGCGATTGCACCTTGATACCACAAAACCAAGCAGTGGGTAACTGCGTAGCCAAAAACAATGTAAACGATAGCGGGTTAGTAATTTTTTGCTGAAAGGCAGAGAAATTGGCTGGCATGGTAAGTAAGGTAAATGGTTTACAATAAAGGTGCAAAAAATTATAATAGCAAGGCAGCCAATAAATAATCTGCCAATAAAATTAAAATACAACTCACCACCACAGCTTTGGTACTGGCTCGGCCTATTTCTAAGGCACCACCGGTAACATGATAGCCATAGTATGCGGGTACACTACTGATGATAAAAGCGTAAGTATAACTTTTGGTAAGGGCAAACCAAATATTATAGGTAACTAAGTTTTGGCGTAAACCACGATCGAAAATTTCTGGTGCCAAAATACCTGTAGCTGCACCAGCCATACGGCCGCCCCAAATGGCCAAAAACATACTAAGTACCACTAATAAAGGCACCACAATAATAGCACCCGCTATTTTGGGGGCTATTAAATAGCCACGGGTGTTGATACCCATAATTTCCAACGCATCTATCTGCTCGCTAATACGCATATTGCCTAGTTCGCTACCAATTTTACTGCCTATTACACCGGCCAATACTATGCTTAGTACCGTGGGGGAAAGTTCCAGTATTACACTGTCTCTTACTATTTGTGCAATGGTTTGTGCTGGTACTAGCGGACTCACCAACTGATACGCTGTTTGTACCGTAGTTACTGCACCTAAAAACAAAGAAATGATGATGACAATAGGCAAGGAGCCGATACCCAGTTCGTAGCATTGGTGCATCAGTTCCTTCCAATACATAGAGGCATTTTCTGGGCGTTTAAACATACCCCGAAGCATGATGCAAAACCTACCAATATGTTCTAACAACTGCTGAATCATATTATTTCTTTTTACGCTGCCACCATTTACTTTTTGCCACCACTTCCTTGGTGTTATTGAGGTTTTTTAATTGAGCATCTACCACGGCTATATTGGCCATGTTAATAATGCTGCGTACGCTACTACCCAATTGTAATACGTGTACCGGTTTTTTAAGTCCTAAAAGTATGGGCCCTATCGCATCGGCACCACCTACTTCTTTTAATAAATTGTAAGCTACGTTACCAGCGGTAAGATTAGGGAAAATTAGCACGTTTACTTGCTGCTCCACTAAATCGCTAAACGGGTAATTGTCGGCCAATATTTCGCTATTAAATGCTATGCTAGCCTGCATTTCACCATCTACCAATAAACTTGGGTTTCGCTCCTTTAGAATGGCTGTGGCTTTGGCTACTAGTTTTGCCTCTGGCGTATCGCTACTACCAAAGTTACTATAGCTAAGCATGGCTATACGTGGCGTAATATTAAAATTGCGTACTTCCTTAGCTACTAGCATGGCAATATCGGCCAACTCCTCGGCAGTAGGGTTTAAATTGATGGTAGTATCGGCTAAAAACAACGGTCCTACTTTGGTAAGTAGTAAGTACATGCCGGCTATTTTTTTCACACCTTCATCTACACCAATAATTTGTAGGGCTGGGCGTATAGCTTCCGCATAATTCCTGGTAAGGCCGCTAATCATGGCATCTGCATCGCCATTTTCTACCATTAGGCAGCCAAAATGTAAACGCTCACGTACTATTTTTTTACTCTCGTAATAGTTGAATCCTTTACGTTGGCGTTTCTTAAAAAATATTTCAGCGTAGTGGTTTCGGCGTTCTTCCATTTCATCGCTCTTGGGGTCGATTACTGGAATATCTGCAATATCAATATTGTTATCTGCCGCAATTTTTCTAATTCTAGTGGGTTCGCCTAATAGTATAGGGTAGGCAATACCTTCATCATAAATAATGCTGGCTGCTTTTAATATTTTTTGGTTATCGGCTTCAGCAAAAACCAAACGTTTAGGGTCTTTGCGTGCACGGTTACCTAATACTCGGATAATTTGATTGTCAAGACCTAAACGCTTGTTCAATTCTACCGCATACGCTTCCCAATTGGTTATTTTCTTTTGGGCCACACCGCTATCTATGGCGGCTTTTGCTACAGCTGGAGCTACGGTTGCGAGCAAGCGTGGATCTAGCGGTTTTGGGATAATGTATTCCGGGCCAAACACCATATTGCGTTGGTTATAAGCCAAGTTTACAATATCGGGTACGGCGGTTTTTGTTAAATCGGCCAAGGCTTTTACGGCTGCTAGCTTCATAGCCTCGTTTATTTGCGTGGCACGCACATCTAAAGCACCTCTAAATATGTAGGGGAAACCTAATACATTATTCACCTGATTGGGGTAATCGGTTCTGCCGGTAGCCATAATTAAATCGTCTCTCGTAGCAGCGGCGGCTTCGTAGGTAATTTCGGGGTCGGGATTGGCCATGGCAAACACTATGGGGCGTTTGGCCATAGTTTTAATCATCTCTGGTGTTACAATATTGCCTACACTTAAACCCAAAAATACATCTGCATCTTTAAAGGCTTTATCCATGGTAGTTCCAGCGGCTGCATGTGCAAATATTCTACGGTTTTCATCTAAATCGTTACGGCCTTTGTGTAATACGCCATCTTTATCGAACATGATAAAGTTTTCAGGTTTGGCACCAAGGGCCACATACAGTTTACAGCAGCTCATGGCGGCTGCACCGGCACCACTTACCACAAATTTTACTCGCTCTATTTTTTTCTTTTGTAGTTCCAATGCATTGAGTAGGGCAGCTCCACTAATGATGGCCGTTCCGTGTTGGTCGTCGTGCATTACCGGAATATTCATCTGCTTTTTCAATTCTTGTTCTATAAAAAAGCATTCCGGAGCTTTGATATCTTCCAAATTTATACCGCCAAAAGTGGGTTCTAGGCTGCGTACAATTTCTACAAATTTGGCAGGGTCTTTCTCGTTTATTTCAATATCAAAAACATCAATATCAGCAAATATTTTGAAAAGTACACCCTTGCCTTCCATCACTGGTTTACTGGCTTCTGGCCCAATATCGCCTAGGCCTAGTACAGCGGTTCCGTTACTAATTACACCTACTAAATTTCCTTTGGCAGTGTACTTGTAAACATCTTCTTTATTGGCGTGTATTTCCTTGCAGGGCTCGGCTACGCCTGGGCTATAGGCAAGCGATAAATCGCGTTGGCTTTTAGCTTCTTTGGTAGGTACTACCTCTATTTTTCCTGGGCGTCCGCTGGCATGGTATTCTAATGCTTGTTCTTTTCTTAACTCGTTCGACATACAATATATATAGTAAACACAAACCTGTGTTTTGGGTGCTAAAGTACAACATTACGTTTACATGGTTTAGCGGTAGGCTTGGTGTAGCGAAATACCTTTTTTGAAACAAATTACTGGTTACTTACCCGCCGGTATAAGTATGGAAAAGCGGGTACCGGTGCCCGTGTTGGTGTCTATTTTATAAGTAGCATTTATACGGCGTAAAAGTTCTATTGAAAATAATAAGCCTACGCCTGCACCTTTTTCCGTACCGGGTAAACGAGTAGTGATGGGTTTGCCTTCTCTAATTTTTTCTAAGGCGGCTTCGGGTATGCCCTTACCGTTATCTATTATACAAAGCTCTGTGTAATCACCTTTGGGTTGGGTGGTTATTTCTATGGCGGTGCCTGAGGGGCTATACTTGATTGCGTTACCTAGTACATTTCTCATAACAATTCGTAAAATATTTTCATCGCTATGGCAAGTGGTAGTTTGTACGTTTACCTTAATGGTTAATTGTTTTTGTAGGGTAGCGTACTTATAAATTTGCAAACATTCGTTGATGAGGGAAGCAAAGTATACGGGAGCTGTGGTGATGGTTGCACCTTCTAGCTGGGTTTTTATCCATTGTAATAAATTATCCAAAAGGAAGATAGAATTTTGCACTTCGGTACTTAGCGTATCAAAGTGTGTGATAAGTTCCTGTGGTGTCATGGCTCCTTTGCTTTGCAGGCTCAGTAACCCTTGTACGGTGGTTAGTGGCGAACGCAAATCGTGTGATAGAATAAACAGTAATTTCGATTTAATTACGTTATGCTCTTCTTCTTTTTTGAATGCAATTTCAGTTTGCCGTTGGAGATCCTTTATTTCGTAGATAGCCTTGTTTCTTTGTATAGCGTAATAAATAAGTATTACAATACCTAGACTTAGTATCATCAAAAACACTATGAGGAAGAATATACGTTGTTTTTGCAGAGCATTTCTATCTTCCAGTACATCTATCTCTTTTTCACTTGTAAAAAACTCTTCTCTGGCTAGCTTTTCTTCAATTTGCGATAAAACAGACAGCTGATCAGGTATATAGTTAATATTTAAAAGTTCATCGTGCATAGTAGAGATAGTAGCACCATCATTTAATTTTTGAGCGATTTCCATCAAATGGCCAAAACAGAACAATGCACGGGTTTTTAAGTTAAGAAGTTTGTATTCAAGTAATGCCGCAGAGTAGTAGTATCGAGCGCTATCGTAATTTTTAGCAAGAGAGAAATAGTCGCCACGGCAACTTTTTAAGTCGGCGTTTACGATTGCATTATTCAAGTTTCTACCTACCTCTTCGGCCTTATCAAAATGTACCTTACATTGGTTAAGTTCTGTCATTCTCCAATGTCGATATCCCAGAAACTTGTGAGCATCGTATAACTCGTATGACATTTTAAATTTTTCAAGAATAGGTATTGCTAAGGCATAGTATTTATCGGTACTATCATTTAAAAAAGCCCTATAATAATTTTTGGCCATCGATAGGTAATAGAGCCCTTGTTCCGAGCCAGCCTCTTTTCTATCGAAATACGGTTTACAACGCTTGTAATACAATACAGCACTGTCAATATTTTTTAGCTCTCGGTAAGCATCCGCCATACTTCTACAAGCGTAGTAGTAGCTTTCATCGCCATTGTACAACTCTGCTTTTCGTATAGAGATGGAGTAAAAATAAACAGCCCTATAATAATTTTCAATGGCGAAATAAACATCGCCCATATCATCATATACAAGCGATAACCATTTTAAATTACTTGGTTTATCAGCAAATTGCTTTGCCTTTAAAAATTGGTCTAAGGCTTTATTATAATCGAGCCGTTTTAGTGCTAGCTGCCCCAGCATATGGTACGATACAATAATTCCCGTTTCATACTTGATTTCATTGCTTAGTAGGGAAGCTTTTAGGGCAAATTTCTCGGCTTCATCTAAATTATTACTAAGTGCATAGTAGGCTTGGGTGTTTATTTTATCTACTTGGTCAATTTTTGATGTGGCTCCTTCAGCAAGTTGGTTTCCGATACTGTCAATGGGATTAAAATCGGCGTGATTACCCGGGTATGGCTGGCAGAAAATGCCTCCTTGTACGTGCGTTATGGCAAATAAAAAAGATAGTATTAAACTTTTTTTCACTTTATTATAGCCGTTTTGGTGGGTACTATTTTTCTAAATAACGTATGGCCAAATGTGCCATGGTGGCTACACCTATGGGTATGGCATGCTCGTCGGCAATAAAGGTAGGGGTATGTACATTGTGTACAGCATTAATTTGTTCATTTCTAACCCCTAATCGGAAAAAACACCCGGGAATATGTTTGGTGTAGTAGCCAAAATCCTCGGCTCCCATACGCATTTCGGTTTCCAACACATTTTCCGCCCCCCACATATCTTGTGCAGCTTGAGTGCATTGCTGGGTTAGTTGGGGTTCATTATCTACCGTAGGGTAGCCCACATCAATTAAAAAATCTATTTCAGCACCCATAGCTTCTACTAGGCCTACCGCTTGCTTTTTCATCAGTTCATGGGCTTTGTACCGCCATTCCTCATCCATAGCTCTGAAGGTGCCCATCAGTTTTACCTCAGAGGGTATTACATTGGTGGTATGGCCGCCTTGTATACTACAAATACTGAGTACGCTGGGCGATGTGGGATTGTTATTTCTACTAATAATTTGCTGTAAACTGGTTATTAGGTGGGCTGTAATAAGTACGGTATCAGCTGTTAAATGCGGTGCAGCTGCGTGGCCACCTTTGCTTTTAATGGTTATATAAATTTCATCGGCGCTTGCCATCACCCGTCCGCTTCTGAAACTTAGTTTTCCTGTTTCTAAACCGGGGTGTACATGTAAGGCAATAATAGCCTCCGGTGCTGGGTTTTGCAAAACACCTTCTTTTATTAAAATGCTGGCTCCGCCTGGGTTTCGTTCTTCACCCGGCTGAAAAATAAGTTTTACGGTACCGCTAAAATGCGACAGATTTTGCTGCAATAATTTGGCTGCACCTAGTAGGCAAGTAGTATGCACATCGTGCCCGCAGGCATGCATTACACCGGGTACTTGGCTGGCAAAGGGCAGTCCGGTATTTTCTTGAATGGGTAAGGCATCCATATCGCCCCGCAGGGCTACCGTTTTTGGGTTGGTTTTTTGGGTTCCGGTTATCAATGCTACCACGCCGGTACCGGCCATTCGCTGGTGAGCAATGCCCCAGGCTGTTAACTGTGTTTCTACAAAACTAGCGGTGTTATGTTCCTGATAACTCAATTCTGGGTGCTGGTGTAGGTGCCTGCGTATGGCTAGTAAAGGTTCAAATAATTCCTGTGCTTGCTGTTTTAAAACGGTATGTAGCTGCATATTAGTTGAGGTCTTCTTCTTTCAGGGTGTATTCTATTAAATCTTGCATTACATACACGCCTCGTTGTAATTTTTGTTCAAATATTTTTCGATAGTCTTCGGCTTCTTGCAGTTTTAAAAAATTTCCAAAACGTACTTTAAAGTACGGCGATTGGAACACTACATAGCTTTTTTGATCGGGGAATTGCTGTAATAGGAGCGACTTTAAGCCAAATGCTTCATCTCTATTTTTAGTATTAAGCACCTGTAAGCGGTAACCTTTAAACTGCCCGTTGCTGCTCATTTTGGCCGCTATTCTATTGGCGGTAATTTGTTTAGCCACCAGCACATCTATCCTAGCATCTTTTTTAATGGCAATGGTATCCTGTGCCTGTACGTAGCAAGCGGCTAGTAAAAAGCAAGTGAGTATTACCAGTAAACGTTGAAGCCTTATAAACATACCTACAAAATACAAAAAATTAGTATTCACTGTTGTGGGTTGTGGTTTGGGTCACCAGCTGCACACCTGCACTGGTACCTAAACGGGTGGCGCCAGCTTGTATTAACTCCGCCGCAAAAGCTGGAGTTTTAATGCCGCCACTTGCTTTTATCTGCACGGCAGCGGGTAAATGTGTATGCATAGTTTTTACAGCTTCTACGGTGGCCCCCACTTCGGCATAGCCGGTGCTAGTTTTCATAAAATGAATACCTGCAGCACCATATAAATCGCAACATTTTATCAATTCATCTTGGGTTAACACGCCCGATTCTACAATTACTTTCACCACTTTTTGTTTTTGTATAATCAGCTGTATAAGGTGGTTTATTTCGCTGGCAATAAAGGCCCAATCGCCATTTTTTATGGCTAATATGTTGGCTACCACATCTAGCTCGTCGGCACCATCTACCATGGCTAGTACGGCTTCTGCTATTTTGGCTTCAATGGCACTATAACCAAAGGGGAAACCTATTACCGTAGCCACTTTTACAGGTGTATGCTGGGTTAGCTGCTTTGCCAATTTTATAAAGGGAGGCGGCACGCAAACGGCCGCAAACTGGTACTGAATTGCCTCGGCACAAAGCTGTTCTATGCCTGCAATGGTAGTAGTGGGTTTAAGCAATGTATGATCTATAAAAGCATGTAACTGCATGGTACTATGTTTAAAAAAGCCAATTGGTTATTAGGCAATTGGCTTTGTAAAAAGAAGTGGTTAACCTCCGTGGCATTGTTTGTATTTTTTGCCGCTTCCGCAGGGGCAAGGGTCGTTCCTGCCTATTTTGGGTGCAGCTACTATGGGCTGCTGTTTTTCTGGCTGAGGATCGTAGTAGTTTTGTTCATCGCTGCTACTAAAATCTCTACCGGTGGAAAGGCCACTTAAATCGGTTTTTTCCTCATAGGCTTCCTGAATTTGTGGTGGTTCATCCTGCTCCATCGGTATTTCTGCATGGCAAAGGAAATTAGTGATGCTTTTATTTACCGTAGCACTCATTTGCTTAAATAGTAAAAAGGCTTCGCTTTTATAAATTACCAACGGATCTTTTTGTTCGTAGCTAGCGGTTTGCACACTTTGTTTTAAATCGTCCATGCTACGCAAATGCTCCTTCCAAGCGTCATCTATCAGGGCCAGGGTAATATTTCTTTCCAATGCATTTACCAGCTCGGTACCATTGGTATCCAATGTTTTTTGCATATTAGCTAGTACTTGCATACCACGTTTGCCATCGGTAAAAGGTACTATTACATTTTCTATATGGCTTCCTTGCTGTGTTTGTATGTTTTTAAATACAGGTACAGCATCGATAGCAATTTGCTGTTTACGTTTTTGGTAATTAGCATATGCTGCCGCATGTAATTTTTCTACTAGCGAGGTTTCGTTCGATTTGGCAAACTCTTCCTCAGTAAATGGCGTTTCAATACCAAAATTGATGATGGTTTCCAATACAAACTGCTGATAATCGCCTGCTTCCTTGTAATTACTTACTAACGCTTCTGCAACATCGTAAAATGCATTGTCAATATCCAACGCTAATCTGTCGCCAAATAAAGCATGGTTACGCTTGGTGTAAATCACCGTACGCTGCTTGTTCATTACATCATCGTATTCCAACAAGCGTTTACGTATTCCAAAATTGTTTTCCTCTACTTTTCGTTGGGCACGTTCTATGCTTTTGGTAATCATGCTGTGCTGTATTACCTCACCTTCCTTGTAGCCTGCCATATCCATTACTTTGGCTATACGTTCGCTACCAAACATCCGCATTAAATCATCTTCTAGCGAAACGAAAAACTGAGAAGATCCAGGATCTCCTTGTCGGCCGGCACGGCCACGTAGCTGCCTATCTACCCTTCGGCTTTCATGCCTTTCTGTACCCAGAATGGCCAAACCACCTGCTTCTTTTACACCTGCGCCCAACTTAATATCGGTACCTCTACCCGCCATGTTAGTGGCTATGGTAACCGCACCCGGCAAACCAGCTTCGGCTACTATTTGTGCTTCCCTGGTATGCTGTTTAGCGTTTAACACATTATGAGCAATACCTTTTTGGCGAAGCATACGACTAAGCAATTCGCTA
The DNA here is from genome assembly GCA_004292605.1 of Bacteroidota bacterium. Classification (GTDB taxonomy): domain Bacteria; phylum Bacteroidota; class Bacteroidia; order Chitinophagales; family Chitinophagaceae; genus UBA10646. Next base: position 6,719 of record RDXK01000105.1, on the reverse strand, counting down.
ATTTCTACGCTAGTGGTACCCACCAATACTGGTCGTGGAGTTTTTGGCTCTAGTGCATTGGTAGCAGGATTTACGGCTGGTATTAAAGCACCCTTACTATCGTACACCGCCGTTTTTTTACCTACATCATTTAGTTTAGGTATGGGGTGGCCATTGGTATCTTTTTTCAGGTTGCCTTCCTTATCTTTTTCGTACTCACACTCAAAATGCGAATAGGGGAATACCAACTCCTGAATTTCTGCTATTACGGCGCCAAATTTTTCTCGTTTGGTTTTGTAAATTAAATCTTGAGCATCTATCCTGGTTACCGCCACATTGGTAGGTATGCTTACTACATCAAGCTTATAAATATCCCATAACTCTGCTGCTTCTGTTTCGGCAGTACCCGTCATACCACACAGTTTGTGGTACATTCTAAAATAGTTTTGCAGGGTAATGGTAGCGTAGGTTTGTGTACTAGCTTCTATTTTTACATTTTCCTTAGCTTCTAGGGCTTGGTGTAATCCATCGCTATAGCGGCGCCCATCTAGTATACGGCCCGTTTGTTCATCTACTATTTTTACCGCACCATCCATTACTACATACTCCACATCTTTCTCAAATAATGTGTACGATTTAAGCAGCTGCTGTACGGTATGAATTCTATCCGCTTTTACGGCATATTCGTTAAGCAAACTTTCCTTGGCTTGTAATTTTTCGGCCGGTTCTAGTTGGGTATTTTGGTCGATGCTTGCTAAATCAACTGCAATATCTGGAATCACAAAAAAGTTAGGATCCTCACCTTGGCGGGTGATGAGCTGAATGCCTTTATCAGTAAGCTCTACGCTATTACTTTTTTCTTCAATGTAGAAGTATAATTCCTCATCGGCCTTCGGCATTTCCTTTTGCTGATCGGCCAGATAAAAATTTTCTGCTTTTTGTAGTTTTACACGGTTGCCTGGTTCACTTAAAAATTTAATAAGGGCTGTGTTTTTGGGCAAACCACGGTGTGCTCTAAAAAGTGCTAAGCCACCATCTTTAGGGTCGTCGTTCCCTTCGGCGATTTTCTTTTTCGCTTCGTTCAAAAACTGGTTTACGGCACGCTTTTGTGCGTCTACTAATTTTTCTATTCTAGGTTTTAGGTCGAAGAATTGTTGGGTATTATCGCTATGCCCTACTGGGCCAGAAATAATAAGCGGTGTACGGGCATCATCTATTAGTACGCTATCCACCTCATCCACCATGGCAAAGTGGTGTTTACGCTGCACCATTTCGCTGGGGTTATGCACCATATTATCTCGTAAATAATCAAAACCAAATTCATTGTTAGTACCATACGTAATATCGGCTAGGTAGGCACTACGGCGGGCTTCGCTATTGGGTGTGTGTTTATCGATACAATCTACGGTTAACCCCAAAAATTCAAATAGCGGTCCGTTCCATTCGCTATCCCTTTTGGCTAGGTAATCGTTCACCGTTACTATGTGCACACCTTCGCTTGGTAGGGCATTTAGGTAGGCGGGTAGGGTACTTACCAATGTTTTACCCTCACCAGTAGCCATTTCAGCAATTTTACCTTCGTGCAAAACGCTACCACCTATTAACTGCACATCGTAATGTACCATGTTCCAGGTAACTGTGGTGCCAGCGGCGTTCCAGGTGTTTTGGTAAATAGCTTTATCGCCCTGAATGGTGATATGCTGTTTGGTTACGGCTAAATTTCTATCGTGTTCGGTAGCTGTTACCTCCAAGGTTTTGTTGTGGGTAAGGCGCCTTGCCGCCTCTTTTACTACGGCAAATGCCTCTGGGTGAATTTCCTGAAGAATTTCCTCAATTTTCTTATTTCTCTCTTTTTTTAGTTCATCTATTTCTTTGTAAATGGCATCCTTGGCTTGCACATCTTCCAAACCCAAAGCGTTGGCTTCGGTTTGTTTTTGACTGATAATGCCATCTATTTCTGTAAGATGATTTTTGATTCTACCCCTAAACTGCACGGTTTTTTCTCTCAATTCATCGTGCGTAAGGGTTTGGTATTGCTGGTAGTACTCGTTTATTTTATGAACAATAGGGGTAATTTTTTTTACGTCTTTCTCGCTTTTGTTACCACCTAATAATTTGCTTAGAAAACCTAACATAATATTTCTTGTTACGTGAATGCTTGCTGTGTCAATAAAAGTGCTGCAATTATACAATAGTCAAATTGGCACACCAATATTTAATAGCGTGCAAAGGTAAAGGATTTAGAATTGGGGCAAAACCAAATCGGGTTATGGGTTGTTTTAACAAGTTAGTTCCATATTTGCCCATTGTGGAGCATTTTGAACCAGGTTTTCTCCTCAATTATTGTTCCGCCTAAGTGTCAGTCTATGCCCTATTTTCTTACCATAATTTTCAGTCAGTTAGCCTTGCTAGCCATCTGGAGCACTGCTTGTTTGGTGCGTTATGCTCGTGTTTGGCAAGTAAAACCCATCCATCACTACGGAAGGGTAACTTGGGTTTGGGCGGTACTGAACTTGGTACTGGCCGCCATAGGTTGGGTTTATCTGTGTGCTGTAGCCAATACTGCATCACCGGCCGATTTATTAGCAGAACAATTGCGAAACTATGGGTACGCTAGCATGTTGGATATAGTTTTTTTACTGTCGGCTGCGGCCATATGGCTACGTAGTAAGTATGCAAAACGGCCGGAGGTTTTGCTTCAAGTAGCCAAAGCCATAGCCTTGCAAAGTGCTGTGCTGCTGGTTTTAGATGGTATTACCTATTATTTACTCTTTAACACTGTTTACTAGCCATATTGAATTTAATTTGCACCCAAATAATGCAATATGGAAACTTGTTATATAATAGATGCCGTGCGTACACCCATTGGCCGCTACGGCGGAAAACTAAGCACCGTAAGGCCCGACGATTTGCTAGCACTGGTAATAAAAGCCCTTATAGAGCGAAACCCTAGTATTGATACTGCTTTAATAGAAGATGTGATTGCAGGTGCTGCCAACCAAAGCGGTGAGGATAACCGAGATGTGGCCCGCATGGCTGCTTTATTGGCCGGCTTGCCAATAACGGTGGCGGGTAATACCGTAAACCGACTGTGTGCCAGTGGTTTACAAGCTATTATGGATGCCGCCCGTGCTATACAATGTGGTGAGGGGATGTTTTATATAGCTGGTGGTGTAGAAAGCATGACGAGGGCCCCTTTTGTAACCGCCAAAAGCGATGGTGCTTTTAGTAGAAAAGTGGAAACTTATGATACTACAATTGGCTGGCGATTTACCAATAAAAAATTAGCCGCCTTGTACCATCCATATAGTATGGGTGAAACAGCAGAAAATGTAGCCCAGCAGTGGCATATTACTAGGGAAATGCAGGATGAATTTGCCTACCATTCCCAAGAAAAATACAGTGAAGCCCACGCAGCCAATGCGTTTGCCAAAGAGCTAATACCCGTAGAAATTACGGAAAACAAGGAGCCGGTTTTGTTTACTACCGATGAACATCCACGTGCTACCACATTAGAAAAATTGGCTTTACTAAAACCTGCTTTTGCAAAAGATGGTACTGTAACGGCGGGCAATAGCAGTGGAATAAATGATGGTGCTAGTGCATTGCTATTAGCCAGCGAGAAAGCCGTGAAACTATTTCAATTGAAGCCCTTGGCTAGAGTGGTTAGTATGGCGGTGGCAGGTGTGCACCCCAGCATTATGGGTGTTGGCCCAGTGCCTGCTACGCAAAAAGCACTACAACGTGCAGGCATTGGTGTAAACCAATTGGTGCATGCGGAGCTGAATGAGGCTTTTGCAGCACAAGCAGTGGCCTGCCGGAACGATTTGCACATAAACCCATCTATCGTAAACCCATTCGGTGGAGCTATTGCGTTGGGGCATCCGTTGGGCTGTAGTGGGGCACGTATTACTACTACATTAGTGCATGCTATGCCACAGGGTTTTGGTTTGGCTACTATGTGTGTAGGTGTGGGGCAAGGAGCAGCGTTGGTGGTGGAAAAGTTGTAACAGTATATATTATTAGAGTATCCTGTTTGGTATTACTGATATTGCAGTTCCAATATTTGAAAAACAAAGGTTTACAAACGGTACATAAGCCAGCGTGATGAAAGCATGAATGCTTTATTCCATTAAAAAAGGCATTCTTTCGAATGCCTTTATCGTACTTGATTTTCGCCAATATTTTGTACCGTAGTAATTGCTAAAACAACCCAAAAAGCTGACCATCAATTTTTCTAATAATGTCGCCAAAATCTTCTTCTCGTTCGGCAAATTTGTTGTTATCCACATCTATCACTAAAACGGGTCCCTCTTTGTATCCTTCCATCCATTTGTTGTACAATTCATTCAATTTCTTTAAGTAATCTAGTCGAATGTTTTCCTCGTATTCTCGGCCACGCTTTTGAATTTGCCCTACTAGGGTAGGTACGCTAGCTTTTAGGTAAATCATTAAATCAGGCGGCTGCACCATAGTTTTCAAGGTTTGAAAAAACTGGTAGTAGTTATCAAAGTCGCGTTTGCTCATCAGGCCCATATCGTGTAGGTTGGGAGCAAAAATGTTGGCATCTTCGTAAATGGTTCTGTCTTGAATTACAGTAGCGTTACCTCTAGAAATATCTAGCAATTGGTTTAACCTACTATTCAAAAAATAAATTTGAAGGTTAAAACTCCAGCGGGGCATATCCTCATAAAAATCGTTCAGGTAGGGGTTTCTATCCACATCTTCAAACTGCGGCAGCCATTTATAATGCCTACTCAGCATTTCCGTAAGGGTGGTTTTGCCAGCGCCAATATTACCGGCTACAGCTATATGTTTTGGTTTCTTATTTTTTTGCATGGTTTAAATTTGTGGAGCGTTTAAAAGTAGTTTAATCCAATAGCATCTCGAACTATTTGCAAAGTTTTTTGAGCGTTTTTATTGGCTTTTTCGGCTCCTAGCTGTATAATTTCTTTCATCAAAGTTTCATTGGCTTGTAGCTCGGCAGCTTTCTCCCGTATGGGGGTAATAAAGGCCACCATATCTTCCGCCAATTGCTTTTTCATATCGCCGTAGCGTATTACACAATTGTTATAATCTGTCTCAAATTTTTCTACCGTATCAGTGGTGCTTACCAGCTGTAATAGGGTAAACAAATTGGTAATATAGTCGGGCTTTTGGGTATTGGGTTCTGTAGGGCCGCTGTCGGTTTTTGCCCGCATTATTTTCTTGCGTATGGCATCGTCCTCATCGGCTAAGTATAAAGTAGCAAGCTGATTTTCGCTTTTGCTCATTTTGCCATTACCATCTAAACTCAAAATTTTTATAAGCTCGTTTCCATAGTTGAAAGCCTTTGGTAGCGGAAAAGTTTCGCCATATCTGTAGTTAAAGCGTTCGGCAAAATTTCTTGCCATTTCTAGGTGCTGCTCCTGATCTTTCCCTACGGGTACTAGTGTAGCTCTATGTATTAAAATATCTGCTGTTTGTAGCACAGGGTAGGTAAGCAAACCAGCATTTACATTTTCTGGCTGCTGCCGTACCTTATCTTTAAAAGTAGTAGTTTTTTCAAGCTCACCTTTGTAAGCCATCATATTTAAGTACAGGTACAGTTCGGCTATAGCGGGCACATCGCTTTGCACAAAAAGAGTGGCTTTTTTATAGTCTAAACCACAAGCAATATTTTCCGCTATTACACGGTAAACACTTTGTTTTAATTCCTTGGTATCGGGGTGTGTGGTTAAGCTATGCCAGTTGGCCACAAAAAAATAACAGTCAAACTCCTCTTGCATTTTTATGTAATTACGCAAGGCGCCAAAATAATTTCCTAAATGTAAAAATCCTGTGGGGCGTATACCACTTAATACTACCTGCTTATTCATAAGTGGCGAAGATAAGGTAGCGGTGGCTTGCTACTGTAGCTGGTGTAAGGCTATTTTTTTGAAACCCTTTATAGGTATTACCTTAGCACCAAATTGTAATATAGCGTAGTGTCTACTTGGCAAACATCGGGCGTGTTAACCAGCCCCATTGAATATTTAAAAGGTGTGGGTCCTTTGCGAGGCGATTTATTGCGGAAGGAACTGCAAATATTCACCTTTGCCGATTTATTGCAGCATTTTCCATTAAGACATATTGATAGAACCGATGTAAAAAATATTGGTCAAATTACTACCGATACGGATTTTGTACAATGTGCAGGCGTAGTGGTTAGAAAGGAACTAATAGGCCAAAAATTTCAAAAGCGGTTACTTGTTACCATTAAGGATGCTACTGGCGAATTAGATCTACTGTGGTTTCAAGGTGCCCAGTATGTAGAAAAAACTTTACAAATAGGGTTTCCGTATTTAGCCTATGGAAAAGTAGGCCTTTTTCAAGGTAGGCGGCAAATGGTACACCCAGAGTTGGAGCCCTACAATGAGGTAACTAAGGACGGTAAAACTTACCTAGAACCCATTTACCCAAGCACGGAAAAACTAAAGGTGAAAGGCCTTAGCGGTAGGGCTATTGGCAAGCTTACGCAAATACTGGTGCAGCAAGTTACCCCTGCCGATATTCCAGAGAATATTCCAGCCCGGTTGCTACAGTCGCTCCGGCTAATGCCTCGTTACCAAGCCTTCGTTTGTATGCATACGCCGCCAGATGCCGCTCATTTTGAACAAGCTGTGAGGCGACTGAAATTTGAAGAATTATTTTTAGCACAAATACGGCTACAACTCAATAAGCTTGGCCGCCACCGAAACAGCCAAGGACCCATTTTTGGC
>RDXK01000292.1 GCA_004292605.1 Bacteroidota bacterium | reverse complement strand
GGTGGCACTTTATCTAACACAAAAAACTGCACAAAAATGAACAGCACAAAACGGATACAATTTTTTATTACCGTACTCATTATTGCAGTTTAGGGGTTTGTGCTTCTAGCTGTTGCTGCTCGTTCAGTACGGTATTTTGTACCAAATAAGCAAACTGCAAATTGAAAAAATTAGTAGCTGTTTTTACATGCAGGTTATAAAAATTACTGGCTTTATCAGCATCTATTTTTTGTACCGTACCTACTAGTACACCCGGCGGAAAATTACCAGAGTAATTACTAGTTACCACACTATCGCCTAGTTTTACCTGGCTACTCTTAGGTATATTGTGTAATAGTACTATTTGTGGGTTAGCTCCATCCCAATCTACTATACCAGTATAGCCATCTTTCTTCAACATGGCACTTACTTTCATTTGCCTGTTCAGCAAACTCATAACACGACTGTAGTTTTCACTTACCAAAATTACCTTACCCACCACACCGTTGGAGCCAATTACGCCCATATCCTTCCGTACACCTTGGTTACTACCACGGTAAAGGGTTATGTAATTGTTTTCCTCCGTAATACTGCTGTTTACCACTTTAGCAGGCAGCACTTGGTACTTACGTGTTTTCTTACTGCTATCTGGTAAATAAGTAGAATCTACTCTTTGTAATTGTGTTTCAATAGGATCGTCGAAACTGGCCGATAAACTATTTCGTAACGCAGCATTTTCCTGTGCAAGCTGTTCATTGGCTTTAGCCAAATTCAAAAAATACTGAACTTTATTGTATTGGGTTTCTAAAAAACCTACCCATTCATTGCTTGCATTGGCAAATATGGCTTCGTGGGTGCTATTAAAACGTACTATAAAACTCCAGCAAACAATTTGCAATAGCAAAAAGCTAAAGAAGATAAAGTAGCGTTGTATAAAAATGAAAATATTCCGCACAGCCTATGGTAACAAGTATTTGGGTAAAGAATTAACGCATTACAAATGGAAAACGCTGATAGTTTTTCAAAGCTATTCCCGTACCACGTACTACACTTTTTAAAGGATCATCGGCTATATGTACCGGCAATTTAATTTTTTGGCTCAGGCGTTTATCTAAACCACGTAAAAGGGCACCACCACCGGTTAAGTACAAACCTCGGCGGTAAATATCGGCCGCAAGTTCAGGCGGTGTGGTTTCCAAGGCTTTTAAAATGGCCTCTTCTATTTTAAATACCGATTTATCTAAGGCTTCCGCCACTTCCTGGTAACTCACCATTATTTGCTTAGGAATACCGGTAACCAAATCTCTACCATTTACAGGTATATCATCGGGTGGGTTATCCAAATCTTTCATGGCAGCACCAATCTGAATTTTTATTTGCTCCGCTGTACGTTCACCTATCAATAAACTATGGTAGCGGCGTAAAGCCTCCATAATATCTGCTGTAAATTCATCACCTGCTATACGTATACTTTGGTCGCACACAATACCGGCTAAAGCTATTACGGTAATACCTGTGGTACCACCGCCAATATCAATAATCATGTTTCCTACAGGTTCCTCCACATCTATACCAATACCCAGGGCAGCCGCCATAGGTTCATGCACCATGTACACCTCCTTAGCGCCGGCTTGTTCAGCACTATCACGTACGGCACGTTTTTCTACCTCGGTAATTGAGGATGGTATGCAAATCATCATTCTCCAGCTAGGTGGTATGATGGGTTTTTTAGGATAAATCATTTTAATCATCTCCCGAATCATCAATTCGGCAGCATTAAAATCGGCAATTACACCGTCTTTTAACGGACGAACAGTGCGTATGCTTTCGTGGGTTTTTTCGTGCATCATCAATGCCTTTTTGCCCACGGCCAATACCTCCTTAGGGTTGTTGCGGTTCAGTGCCACAATGCTAGGTTCGTTTACTACTACTTCATCGTTGTAAATAATCAACGTGTTTGCAGTACCCAAATCCATCGCTATTTCTTGGGTAAAAAAATTAAACAGTGCCATGTATTATTAATATCTTCTTGTAGTTGGGGTAATGGTGCAAAATTGCTTTAAATGCAGCAGACTAAAAAACCTGTGTTAACATTATTACAAGTTTTGTTCCACAAATTGCTTAAATATTCGTTAATGCCTTTTAATAAACTCGTAACCAATATCGGTACGGTAGTACATACCTTCAAAATGTACGGTGTTTAAGGTTTCTTGTGCTATAGCCACCGCAGCTTCTAAGGTGGGTGCAGTACCAGTAGCGGCAAAAACTCTACCGCCATTGGTTACCAACTGTCCATCATCGTTTACGGTAGTGCCAGCATGGTACAAATAACCATTCTGTGGAATTTGTTGAGCACCTAGATGTACTGGTATTCCCTTGGCATAGGTACCGGGGTAACCACCACTAACCCCTACAATGGTGGCCGTACATAAGGGCCTTGTACGGATTGTTTGTTGGTGCAAATCGCCATTTTTCAATGCTTGAAACAACTGTACCAAATCGTTTTCAAGGCGGGGCAAAACCACTTCTGTTTCTGGGTCGCCCATGCGGCAGTTATATTCTATCACAAAAGGTTTTCCATGGCAGTTAATTAAGCCAAAAAATACAAAACCTTGGTAGGTAATTTGTTCCTGTTCCAAACCTGCTATAGTGGGGCGTACAATGGTATCTTCCACTACTTGCATAAAAGCAGCATCTACAAATGGTACTGGCGAAACACAGCCCATACCACCCGTATTTAAGCCTGTATCGCCTTCACCAATACGCTTATAATCTTTTGCATGGCCAATGATTTGATAATTTCTACCATCCGTTAGGGCAAAAACACTCACCTCTACACCACTCAAAAATTCCTCTATTACTACTTTGGCACTGGCTTTACCAAACTGTTGTTTCACTAACATTTCATGCAGGGTAGTTAGTGCATCGTCATGCGTGGCAGCTATTACTACGCCTTTACCAGCCGCCAAACCATCGGCCTTGAGCACAATAGGTAATGCATGATTTTTTACATAGGCAACGGCTTCCTCATAATTGGCTTCGGTAAATTCAGCGTATGCAGCAGTAGGTATGCCATGCCGCTGCATAAAATGTTTCGAAAAAGCTTTGCTACCTTCTAGCTGTGCACCTTTTGCCGTGGGCCCTACTACCTGTATATGCCGCAAGGCAGGTTCGTTGGCAAAATAATCTACTATACCCAGTACCAATGGCTCCTCTGGCCCTACTACCACCATGCCTATATTTTGTGCCGTACAGTAGTGGCCTATTTCAGAAAAATTAGATACGCTCAGGTTTACATTGGTACCCAATAAGGCCGTGCCGGCATTACCTGGTGCAATAAATAGTTTTGTGCAATGTGGACTTTCGGAAATTTTTTGGGCCAAGGCATGTTCGCGGCCACCACTACCTAGTATTAAAATATGCATGAAAATGTGTTGCTGTTTGTAGTGGCAAAAGTAAAGGCTACAGCTTTGTGGCGTGGTATTAATAACCAGTATTTTATGGAAACTGTTTTACAACTCACTTCGCTTGTATAGGCCAGTGCGGGTAGCAAGCGACTGAAAAACCGTGCTTAGTATGTTTTTTAGGGCAGCTTATCCCGCTATCCACTTGTAGTCCTCGCCCCAACAGTAAATGTTGGGGCTGTGGGCTACCGTTGCTATCGGGGCTGCAGGTCCCGTTGTCATTTCGACGTTCTTCGCAAAGCGATGAAGGAATCTCCTACAAGATTCGACGAAAACATTCAACAAATAAAACAATATTTAGCTCCGATTCAGGAGATATCTCCCCAAGTCCTAGTTCGAGTAGCCATGAACCAACATACAGCCTTGGTTCGTGTCCCTATAATCCAAAATTCCTTACCCCGTTAACCAAAAGTTAATCCTATTTTTCTTAACAAACTTGTTTACAAACAGTTGTTAGTTTTAGGTTAGTAAAGTATTTAACGCCACAACTTTCTTTTACATGATTGCTGTAAGCCCCGCTAAAAGGGTAGCCACCAAAAAATGGCTACACCCGCCATAAAGAAACTATGTAGTAATTAGTACCA
>RDXK01000291.1 GCA_004292605.1 Bacteroidota bacterium | reverse complement strand
GCGTAAATAATTTTGTTAGGGTCGGTATCATAATCGGGCAAAATTCTATTATTGAAATAGGTGTAAAAAGCTTGGGTTTCAGCAGTAATTACCCAGCCATTTTTAGCAAACCATTTTTTGGAGTAATTAATATTGGCATTATAGCTTTGTTCAGGAGCTAAATCGCCCTGAATTTCTACTTTTCTGGCACCGCTTAACGCTGCATGGTCTTCCGTAAAAAGGTTCACCACCCTAAAACCAGTACCCATATTTACACGCAGGGTAGCATTGTTGGGTTGCGACCATTTATAAGCTAAGCGTGGTGTATGCACCAAGCCGTGAACGCTATGCCAATCGGCCCGGTAGCCAGCCAGTAAGCTATGCGATGCATTTATTTTCCATTCGTTTTGTACAAAAACACCTGGTAACCAAACCCTGCTTGGTCTATTTCCGCTACCATTATTGGCGGTAGCAGGGGTATTATCATCGTAAAAAGTGTACCTGTTAGCAGCACCTAACAATAACTCATTTTTACCCAAAGTTTTTTCCCATGTAAGTTGGCTGAAAGCAATCTGCTGCCTACCTATATACCACATATTGCCATACACGCTGTTTTGATGATGATAATTGTATGAATACCAAAGATGAATTTTTTCTCGGGTAGGTAATTGATAGTTACCTATTAGCTCAAACCTATTGGTAGCAATGCTTTCACCGTAAATACTATCGCCACCTCTAAACTTTGGTTGCCAGTTCATTTGGCCGCCCCAGCGGTCTTCCGTTACATATCGCATTGCCAAGGAATGTACCCTGTTTTCCTTGCGTTGAAAATTCCATTTTTGAAAAATACTTAATCTGGTATTGGGCGACATATCGGTAATGCCATCGCCATTTTTATCTATACGTTGCTGAAAATTGAAATAATTAATCCCTGTTAAAACATCTACACGTTTACTAACTTTTTGGCGGGTAGCAATATCTACATTCCACTCACCCCAAGTAGTGCCCATTACATCTGCTGAAATACCAGGCGCTGATGTTGGTTTTTTAGTAATGATATTGATTAAACCACCAATAGCTTCGCTACCGTACAAGGTGCTTGCAGGGCCTTTTACCAGCTCTACCCTTTCTATCATGCTGTTGGGTATTCCATTTAAACCGTATACCGTGGCCAAACTGCTTACTATGGGCATACCATCTATCAAAACCATGGTATAAGCTCCGGGCAGGCCGTTGATTCTTATATCGCCGGTATTACAAACATTACAGTTCATTTGGGTGCGTACACCGTTTACAAACTGAAGCGATTCAAACAAACTAGGCGTAGGGTTGCGGGCAAAAAACTTATTACTATACACTTCTACTGCCACCGGACTAGCGGCTCTATTTACCTCTCGTAACGTACCGCTTACCACTACATCCTCCAAGGCTGTGGCACTAGCTTGCAACAATATGGACGACAATTGCAATGGCTGGCTGCCCACCACCACCGATTTGTAATAGGGAGCTATGTTTACGCCACTAATTTGTAATTGGTAAGTACCGGGCTGTACCGAGGTAAATAAAAAACTATCTCGAACATTGCGTAGCGTATACTGCTGCTGTTTGTTTACCAAAAATACATCTACTGCTTGCCCGTTCAGTTGCGAAACAGTGCCGCTAACAGAACCATTTTGAGCAGAAACAGAAAAGATAAACCATAAGAAACCTAGGGTAAAAATCAATCGCATACTCGAAGTTTGATGTGCAAAATTATAAAAGTTAGACTATACTAACTATTAAGTTTTGTTAATTATTACTCCACGCTTGTGTATACATTTTACCCCCGTAAACATGCATTTATGCACCACAACCCTTACTTTTACCGCCCAACATAATCACTATTATGCCACAATACCCCAATAGGCAGTTTCTAGATTTTGAATTGCCCATTAAAGAATTGTACGAACAAATAGAGGCGAACAAAAAATTGGCCGAAAAAAATCCAAAGGTCGATTACCAAACCGTCATACAGCAGTTGGAACAAACTATTGTTGAAAAAAGGCAAGAAATTACCGCCGAGCTTACTCCATGGCAGCGGGTAAAATTAAGTAGGCATCCCGACCGTCCTTACACGCTGAAGTATATTGATAAAATGACCACCGATTTTCTAGAGCTACATGGCGATAGAAATGTAAAGGACGATAAAGCCATGGTGGGTGGCTTCGCCAATTTTGATGGCGAAACGGTAATGTTTATTGGTCAGCAAAAAGGTATCAATACCAAAACTCGCCAGCTAAGAAATTTTGGCATGGCAAATCCTGAAGGGTATAGAAAAGCTCTACGACTAATGAAATTGGCGGAAAAATTTAATAAACCTGTGGTTACTTTAATAGATACACCCGGTGCGTTTCCGGGCCTTGAGGCCGAAGAACGTGGCCAAGGAGAAGCCATTGCTCGAAATATTTTTGAAATGATTCGCTTAAAAGTACCAGTAATATGTGTAATTATAGGCGAAGGTGCTAGCGGTGGTGCTTTGGGCATAGGTGTGGGCGATAAAGTACTAATGATGGAAAACACTTGGTACACCGTAATTTCCCCAGAAAGCTGTAGCAGTATTTTATGGCGTACTTGGGATAAAAAAGAGGTAGCTGCAGAACAGCTACGCCTTACCAGTATGGATATGAAAGGCTTTGGTTTGGTAGATGAAATAGTACCCGAACCGCTTGGTGGAGCCCATTGGGATTACGATGCCGCTGCACAAATACTAAAATCGCATATCAAACAAGCTTTGCAAGAATTGAAACATATTCCACCACAAACACGGGTGGAACAACGCATAGCTAAATATGAAAAAATGGGGCACTGGGATGTTTTGCCCACTGAATAATTATACAATATGTTACAGCATTTAATAGGTACAGGTGTAGCACTAGTAACACCGTTTACTGCCAACGAAGAAGTAGATTTTGATGCTCTTGGCCAACTGATAGACTATGTAATTAACGGCGGTGTAAACTATGTAGTAAGCTTAGGTACTACGGGCGAAACACCCGTGTTAGATAGTGCCGAGCAACACGATATAGTACGATTTACAGTAGAAAAAGTGGCAGGCCGTGTGCCCGTAGTGGTAGGTATGGGAAGCAACGATACTCGAGCGCTTGCTAAGAAAATAACTCAGTTTAATTGGCAAGGCGTTACCGCTATTTTAAGTGCATCGCCTTACTACAATAAGCCTTCTCAAAACGGTATTGTGGCTCACTATGAGGCAGTAGCCAAAAGTACCGATTTGCCCATTTTATTATACAATGTTCCCGGCCGTACGGGAAGAAATATGACTGCCGCTACTACCCTAACATTGGCGGAAAAATATACCAATATTGCTGGTATTAAAGAAGCTAGTGGCGACATGGTGCAGTGTATGGAAATAATAAAAAACGCACCAAAAAACTTTTTAGTAGTAAGTGGCGACGATGCCCTAGCTAGTGCACAAATAGCTACTGGTATGCAAGGTGTAATTAGCGTGGCCGCTAACTGTGTACCAGCTACCTTTAGCGCCTTGGTGAATGCCAGTTTACAACAGCAGTTTTCCGAAGCCGTTAGTATTCAAAACAAGTTATTGCGATTGTACGATTTACTATTTATAGAAAACAATCCTGCGGGTGCAAAATCGTTGTTGGCACAAAAAGGTATTGTTCAAAATATTCTTCGCTTGCCGCTTACCCCATTATCTAAAACCTATGCCGATGAATTGGCAGCTTATGTGGCCATGCCTTAACAAGCCAAGCCGCTGTATACTTTGGGTGGTCCTACTATTTGCCAGCAACACAGCGCTGGCTCAGTACAGTTTGCGTATAGTGGTAACACAGGTAGCCACCAAACCATTAGATGATATTTATGTAGCCGGAACATTTAATAATTGGAACCCCGGCGATACGAAGTTTAAATTACAGCCTTTTGGCCGTGGTAGAAAAGCGATAGTAATTAAAGACCTTGCCGATGGTACGGTGGTAGAATTTAAACTTACAAGAGGCAATTTTGCCAAGGTAGAAACCACCGCAAAAGGTGTAGATATTACC
>RDXK01000290.1 GCA_004292605.1 Bacteroidota bacterium | reverse complement strand
GCCGGCGCCAACGTTTCCTCAGCTGTTTTGGGTTTTGAGACTGATTTTGCCGCTTCCGTGCTGGAAACTCCTGCTTTTTTCTGGGTGCTTATTTTTGCCTTTGGAGTTTCAGTATTCGTTCCTATAGCTATATTTTTTGCCACGAATGGTAGTTTTTTGCGTGTGAAAACAATCGTTGATCGACCGTAAAAATAGGTAACGTGTACCAATTACGCAAACTACCGTTTAGGATGCTATTATTTGTTCTGAATTTCCTCTAAATGTTCCTTTACCAAGGGTTTAGAAATAAAACTTTTTACAATGGCAAATTGCTGTGCCCTTTTAAAATCCTCAGGGTCTACCGTGGAAGAAAGAATATAAATATCTGGCGTGTGGGTGAACAGCTGTTGTACGCTACCAAATTTCTGTAAAAATTCCCAGCCGTTCATTACTGGCATGTTGATATCCAAGAAAATCAATTCCGGCAGGTTTTCGCTGTTTTGTGAGCCCATTTCCTGCAAAAAATCGAGTGCTTCCTGTCCGTTGTTAGCTACACGAACCTGCTGTGCAAACCCCGTCATTTTTATAATGCGTTCGCAAACCAGCACCGTAATCGGGTCATCTTCTACTAATAAAACGTTGTTAAATTGCTTCATGTTTTACGTTTTGTAGGTATTGGATTGTGAAAAATCAAATAAACAACTATTTCTAACACTAATTATCAGTTTTCGAAAAATTGTTTTGATTTGTAAGGGCTTGAAGATAGCGTTTTGTTGAAATAAACTACAAAAAAATGCTACAAAACAATTTGTTAAATTTTGTTAACGTTTTTCTCCTGTATAGGCAAAAGTTCTTCCACAGCTACGCTCATGGGCAGTAAACCAATTTGCACCACGGCTCGCTTTCCTCGTATTTCTTTTACTGTGCCGATTTGTGCGTTATTTTTCAGTTTCACTTTAGTTCCCACTTCTATTGGCTGTGCCACAATCTGGTATTTTTCCAACAGTTTTTTCTCCATTTTCTTCACGCCAGTTTGCTGCTGAGGAAAAAGAACGGCTTGCATTTGCTTAATAACTTCCTCTTTTTTATCGGATTTCCGCCAGTCGAGCACCAAATGTTTCAGCTTACGCTCCGTTTCTTTCAGTTGCTGCCACTTTTCCTCTGTTACCTTATTTTGGTGCTTGAGTAGTTCTACCTGTTGCTGATGTTTCTCCTTATTTAAGGTGGTAGTAAGTTCCTTTTTTAGTCGCTCATTTTCTTTCAGCAACTTTTGAAGCTCTATTTTTTCATGGTCGAGCTTTTGTAAATCCTGCTCCGTTCGGTTTAGTAGTTTATCGAGTTGAAAGTGATTATCGTCTACTAATTTTCGGGCTTTGTTTATTAATTGTGGGTGTAAACCTATACGTTCCGCAATAGCAAATGTGTAGCTAGAACCGGGTTTGCCTACGGTGAGTTTATACAAGGGAAGCAAGGTTTTTTCATCAAAAGCCATCGCACCATTCACAATTCCTGCTGTATGGTTGGCCATTACCTTTAGGTTTAAGTAGTGTGTGGTAACTATTCCTATAGCTTTTTTAAAGGCCAATTCCATCATAATTACCTCCGCAAAAGCACCACCCAGGTTGGGGTCGGATCCGCTACCTAACTCATCTATAAAAAACAAGGTTTTTCCATTGGCATTCTCCATAAAATGCTTCATGTGTAGCAAATGGCTGCTATAAGTACTTAACTCAAATTCAATGCTTTGGGTATCGCCAATATGTATAAAAAGCTGTTTAAAAATGCCCATTTCACTGGTAGCACTAACGGGTACCAATAAACCACTTTGAAACATCATTTGGTTTAGTCCGATGGTTTTCATGGCCACGGTTTTACCACCAGCGTTGGGGCCACTAATTACCAGTATGCGGCCATTTTCATTCAAGGTAAGTGTAACGGGAATGGTAGGTTTACCCATACGCTTATTGTACAGTAGCAGTAGTGGATGGTAAGCATTTTGAATGTTGAGCAATCCTTTGTCTACCAAATTGGGCAGATTACCATTCATATCTTGTGCTAGCTTGGCTTTCGCCTTAATAAAATCGTACTCGCCAGCAATGTTGTGATAAGCTTTTAGTAACGGACTGTAACTGCTTAGCAAAGCGGTTAATTGCCTCAGTACTCGCAGTTCCTCCCGGCGTTCCTCCTGCTCCAGGCTATACACTTCGTTGTTTAATTCCGTGGTTTCCTCGGGTTCTATATAGCTGGTTCTTTTGCTATCGCTTTCGCCGTGTAAAATTCCTTTTACTTGGCGTTTGTACTCTGCCATTACGGCCACTACTCGTCTTCCGTTGCTAAAACTTTCGTCTATATCGGCCGTATATCCTGCTTTTTGTAAACGAGCCACTACCCTTTCAAAAACGCGTCGCAATTCGTTGCGTTTTTTATACAGGGCCATCCTTATTTTCTTCAATTCAGGGCTAGCATTATCCTTTACCTTTCCGCCTTCATCTAAAACGGAGTCAATACTTTCAATGATGGATTTTTCATAATAGCTATCGGTAATTATTTGGTACAATGCATGAAAGGCTTGGGTGCGTTCCGCATCGAACCAGCGGAAAATTCTTTCACTGTTTTCGCACAGCTTTCGCAACAGCATAAACTGCTCGCCGGTAAGTAAGGCTCCAGGTATGCCAAGTAGTTGAATGTCTTTGTCGGCATTGGCTACAAAATCGTTCGGGAAATTAGTACCCGCATCTAATAGCAACTTGTATTCGTAGCTTTGGCGAAGGGTTAATTCTATATACTCCTTTTTGGTATGGATACGCAAATTTTGAATTCGCTGCTGTGCAAAATGTGTTTTGGCGTAGCCAGCTAGCAATTGTTTTACTTTATCAAATTCTAACTGTACAAGAGCCGATTCCGGATATAATTTCAAAACGTGTTCAAATTTTAAAGTGCAAAGGTACTGGGTACTGGTTTTACTAATAAAACCGTTGTTTACCACACCATGCCTATAACCTTTACATGGAGTAGTTGGTTCGTTTGGGGTGGTTCTTTTTTGATTTTTTATGAGTACCCACTATCCGTAGAGTTAGGCTTTGCCGCTCTACGGATTTTTTATGAAATGTAGAGACTCCGTCTCGGTGTTGTTGACTAATCATGATTAACGGAAAAAATTGAACCTCAATCTAGGATTAGAACTCCTCTTTATCTGTTATTCTACATGCGCTGCAGAACATATCGAATAGCTGGTTATCTTTTAGGAGAAAATGAACAAGCAAACCTTTTTAAAGACCCTGCAATGCTCAAAAGATTTCAAGATATTTCAGTACTACCAGAAAAAGAAAAAGAATGCCTACTCACGACAGTTGACCACTTTATTAAAGCTTCAAAAATTAGTTTGATGTAAAAAACAAAAGCCCCGTAAGGGGCTTTTCTGTTTAATGACTGTGCTGTAAAAACTGTATACCTATAAGTAAGGGCACAATCATTATGAGTAACACCAATAAGACATTTTTAAACGTTATTACCTTATAATCCTGAGGGTATTTATTTACTATCGCCATTGCCCGTTTGTGAGTGTAAAAGAGAACAAACGAATACAGATATACCAAACCAAAAGGTAACATATAAAGTTTATTGATAAAATAATCTTGGCTAAATGGTTTGCCTGCCAAGTTAAACCCCGTGAAATAGGTTATAATATTTACTACTAAAAATAAGTGAAAAAAAATAGTTATTGCAACAGCTCCCGCTGCTGTAAATCTTGGACTAAAGTCTTTCCCTTTTTTATGGTATCTATAGAAAAAATTAAATATAAAGTTGTACATCGTTTTTTAGTTTACGGTCCGTCAAATAAATTTTCCGTAATTGATTTACCTGAATAGGATTTCACCTCCACTATCCGTAGAGTTAGGCTTTGCCGCTCTACGGATTTTTTATGAAATGTAGAGACTCCGTCTCGGTGTTTTTGACTGCTCATGATGAAGGGAAAAATTGCTGTATAACTAATTTATAAAAACCTCGCTACAAAACATCATCCATGTGTTGACAATTAATCGAGAATTGAACTAAGTCA
>RDXK01000289.1 GCA_004292605.1 Bacteroidota bacterium | reverse complement strand
GGATAGTGGGGGGATAACAAGGATTAGAAATCCTTATCATTTGTGATCCGACATGCCCTGCGGAACATGTCGAATAGCGGAGTAAAATTAAAAAAGCTCTTATCTAAAATACAAAAGCCCCTCACGGGGCTTTTGTACATAGTATTATTTTTCTAATACGCTACTTTCATAAAACCAAATAAGGGATTTTTAAAGGAAAAAGTATTGAAGGTGCTCTTAACTAAATTACTCAGTGTCCACTTAATTTCAACGACTTTATTAATGGATGATGGTTGTATTGTTGAATAGAGGATTGCGGACTTATTTAACATGTTTCGTAGTCTGCTTATTTCATCCAAAAAATTTACATTCGTATAATGAGACAGTGCATTATAAAAGTCCTCGTCAATATAGTTTAGGTTAACATCAAACTCATTTGAATAAGTGTCAACAAAAACAAGTATTTCCGCTTCATCATCCCAAAACCATGTACTCAGATAGCCAATGCTAACAACACTACCCAAGGGTAAAACAAAATTTTTTTGCCTTCCGATAAGTCCCATTGTGTTGGGATTATCAAAAACAATATTATTCGCTATAATTTTTAATCCATTGCCCATAATCGCATGATTATTTAATTACCTAAGCCTCCTCCTGGTCTTGGATTCCAAGACGAACCAAGAATTTCTCTATTGTTTTGTGTATTTCTTGCACCAGCCTCCATCGCAGCTGGCCACCCACCAGGTATCGCTAACTCACCAATATAATAGACGCCTCCAGTAATCCAGCCTGGCGGACCTCCGAAAGTTACCATTGCCGCCGCTGTGCTATTCGCCCCAAACCTTCCTGGTGATACAGTATAAGAACTTGAAGGATTATTGTAATAGTTGTATAGTCCAACAGCATCTAAGCCTACACCAACACCCCCTAAAGTTCTTGCCCCAACTTTAGCCCATTTAGCTGTATACCAAAATCGTGGCGTTGCTTTTGTAGATTGGGTTACAGGATAAAATTTATCCAATGCAGCTTTAATAGGATAAGCGGTTGCATTATTTCTGTAAAAGAGTTTCAACTCATACCTTGCCATTTTGCCTCCTGCATAATCAATAACACCATCCGCTGAAGTGTAAGCAGACTTTAATTGTGAAGCTTGATACATATAACTCTCTCGACTTGCCCAATTCATCCATAAAATAGAGTTAGCCATGGCTGCATTATTAGAAGACTTTCCTGAACTTGTTACAGTAACTTCTGGTAATGACGCATCATTTTGTATACCACCACCAACAAAACCATTTACAGCATCTTTATTATTGGGGTCATAGGTGTAATAAGAAGTCGTTTCGCCAATCGTCCAAGCAAGTACGTCTCCTTGTCGAACTTTAATTTTGTGACTACCTTCACCATTTACTCTAACAGTATCTAAGCCTAAAGGGTCGTTGAATAACATGGGGTTATTCTGAACATAGGCGTATGGTGTCCAGCTAAATGCTTCTTCTAATAATGGGTCTATCCTTAAAAACCTACCAATTTGAGCATCGTAATTTCTAAAGTCTGTTGCATACCACTCCAATCCGCTTCCATCACTGAACTCCCCACTTTCCAACTCTGTACCATCATTAAATTTTCTTTTATTGACTGGGGCGTTAGTTGCAGCCCTAGAGCTTATTCCGCTCATGGTGAGCCCGAACGGATAATAACTAGTTTCCTCTAACAAGGCTCCGCGGTGGTGGGTTATTTTCAGGTTATCAAAATAAACAGGGTGTTGCTCATTGGTATTGCTTACATACACATACAAATAACCATTTTGTGTAATACGCACACCATTACCACCAGTGATACGCAATACGGCATACCCAGCCGTTTCACACTCCCTATCACCCCGTAATCGCTGCATAAAAAAATTATCAAAACCGCTGTACCTAATCCTAGCCTGTAAATACCCTTTGGGGTTATTTGCAACTTCCCTTTTTGTACTTTGATATCCGTGCATTGGCATGGTATAAAAATAGGCTTTTAAGTACTATGAAAAAATCCGTGTAGTTAGTGAAAAACACCCACTACGGCGGGAAATACTATAAACCATAATACCGATAACCCGAGTCACAGACTCTACCAATCATAAAACATCCGTAGTCCGCTACGCTGAAGACTACGGATAGTGGGGGAAAAATAAGGATTAGAAATCCTTATCATTTGTGATTCGACATGCCCTGCGGAACATGTCGAATAGCGGATCACAGCTACTCATACTTAAATATTATTTTCTTCTTTTTTAAACCACTTGTGTAAACTGCTTCTTTTTTCATGCCACCTTCATAGCTGTAGGTTATCTCATAAACCAACTGTGCCCCATCGAATAAAGCCTCATTAAGAATATTATTTTCTGACCCGTATTTATAAACCCTTTTTCTAACGCTACCCTCAACTGGATTTTCAACAATTTCTTGTACTTTATTACCCTTGGAGTCGTAGGCGTATTTCTCAACTGACTGCAATACTCTTGCTGCGTCTGTTACCGTTAAAGTACGCATGGATATTATTCGGTCATTGCTATCGTACTCATAATCCAGAACCATCTTTAATGAGTTGGACGTATTGTCCCATACTTCAGACTGCAAAATAAAGTTCCCCTTTTTGTACATGTTTTTATAAAGCAAAATAGACGTATCAGTAGAGTTCAGTTCATACATTTTCATCATTGCTATATTACCATTACTGTCCCTCTCTATTTCAGTCTTGTTTGCGAGTGTGTGTTCTATTTCAAACGAATAAGTCGCTTCCTTTCCATTGCTACTGTATTCCACCTCCTTCTTCGTTCTTCGTTTGCCAGACACGCTATCATACATTATCTTTTTTTTCAAAACCCCTTTGCTATAGTACTCAATCGCAACCGTATCTCCATAGCCTATTGGCTCTCCTTTTTCATTCAAACTGAACTCTACATATTTGACAATCGAAAAACTTCTTTTGGTCTTTTTACAAGATTGCAATATGCTTATTGTCAGTAGCAGGAATAAGATTTTTTTCATTTTAATTCACTTTAGGTTTGCCTCCTTTATTTACAGCCGAAGCCCTTTCAACGTTCTTCTGATAGCTAGGGTATTGCCCAGACTTGAAATTAGATTCTCCTAACCTGTCTCCTGTTGATAAATCATACTTGTCGCTATATTTAGCTGTATATCTGGCTTTCTGCACCCCTTCGTAAATTTTCTCTTCCTTGTCTGACCCTTTCCTAAATATCGAAGCAGCTTTGATAAGAGGTGTTAAAGCATTATCACCAAATTCGATGTTTATATAAATCTGGGCATCGTCCCGAACAGGAAAATTGTGATAAGGACCTGACAAGCTTTCTTGTGCAGTTTTTGCAAAGGGTCCTACCATTGAGCCATTGGTTACAGTTTGTTTATCATACCCAATAGTACCTCCCATGTCTTTAATTTCAAGAATCTTGCCGCCTTCATTTGCTTCTATTGTTAAATGATTGTACACCTCATTGTGCGAGGTATTCACAGAGCTACTACTAATTACATTTCCTTTGGCGTCTATTGTGGTAGTAGACGCTATTATAGATACCTGTTGCGTAGTAGTGATTTGATATTTAGTAGCATCTATTCCCCCAGAACTTTTTCCTGTTTGAAGAGCAGTTTTAGTAACGTCTGTCGTCTTCCTTATCGTGGTAGTTTCCGAAATGGTATAAGTACCATTTTTGTTTTTTGTTATGCTATTAACCAAATTAGAGTTACCATCTGAAGGAGGATAATCACCGAGCGGGTCATTAAAACTTATTGGGTTGTCAAAATTTGCTGCATAGGGACTCCAGCTCTCTGCTCTTTCTGCTTTAGGGTCTATCTGCCACCATCGTCCTATTTGTGTGTCATACGTTCTATAAAAAGCATCGTAAACATTTAAATCCAAATCCTCATTTTGTTCGATGCCATTGTACTTCCTTTTATTTTCCAATGAGCCTGCAGCTTTACTACTAATGCCATCCATCGTCAATCCAAACGGATAATAACTAGTTTCCTCTAACAAGGCTCCGCGGTGGTGGGTTATATTCAGGTTATCAAAATAAACAGGGTGCTGCTCATTGGTATTACTTACATAC
>RDXK01000288.1 GCA_004292605.1 Bacteroidota bacterium | reverse complement strand
GGTGCTGGTGCTACAAGTATTTAGTAAACCACTGTTGGTAGCCGACTATTATTTGCAAACCCAAACCTATTTAGCCAATTGTGTAAACAAGGCTAAGCCTCAACTTAAGTGTAAGGGTAAATGCCAATTAATGATGAAAATGGCGGAAGACCAAAAGAAAAACGAACCCACCAAAGTAGAAGAAACCGTAACAATAGTTTTATCTACCAAAAGCTTTTTTCCGGTAGTTGTTAGCCCTACCATTACGAAAATTACCAATATAACTTCAAGGTATCAATCGTCCTTATCTATTGGCGTACAAACCTCTATTTTTCAGCCGCCACGGCCTGCAGTAGCCTAAGTTTTTTTTAGAATTTATTGTTTGTTTAAAAACTATTGCATGAAAAAAATAATTCAACTTTTCATGGGTAGGCGTTTCGCTAGTGTTTACTACCAAGAAACAGTAAGTATAGTGTTGGCTATAGCCATCGGCTTGCTTATTTATTCTATGGTTCAGTACGGTAGCTGGTGGCTATCTGTGTTACAATCGGCAACTACCTTATATGTGTTATTTGCTGCTACTTTAGCCACTGTGGTGGGGCTAACGGTGAAAATTTATTACACCACTGTTATAATAAAATATACTCCAAAAAATTAAGTGTAATCACATGAAGAGAATCCTATTAATAGGGCTTATAGCCCTAACTGTAGCGTCGTGTAAAAAAAATAATGATGATGTATTGAGCAATGAATTGGCACCAATAAGTGTAGAATTCGACAATGTTGTTGGCGACCAAAATTTGCTATTGAATAGCGGCGTTTACACCAATGCCAATGGTCAACAATTCAGCGTTACTACCTGCAACTATTTTGTAAGCAATTTTGTGCTTACTAAAACCGATGGAACCATTTATACCGTACCGCAGGATAGCAGCTATTTTTTAGTTAGAGAAAATTTACCCGCCACACGCTTTGCCACCATGAAAGTGCCCCAAGGCGATTATGCACAAGTGCAATTTATTATTGGTGTAGATAGCCTACGGAGCACCATGGATATTAGTCGCCGTACCGGTGTTTTAGACCCATCGGGTGGCATGGATGGAATGTATTGGACCTGGAACAGTGGCTATATTTTCCTAAAGCTGGAAGGTACTTCCCCCGCTGCACCTGCCGATGCCAATGGCAACCGCCGTTTCCGTTTTCACATTGGGGGTTTTGGTGGCTATAGTTCTGCTACCATTAATAATATCAAGCAGGTTACACTTAGCTTAACCAACCGTGGAATAGCTAAAGTACGTACCAACCGTAATGCCAATGTGCATTTGTTTGCCAATATTGCTCAGGTAATGAATGGTGCTACCAATGTAAACCTAAGTACCAATGCCACTACCATGTTTAATGCATTTAGTACACAAGTAGCTAATAACTATCAAAACATGTTTACCCATGACCATACGGAAAATTAGTGTGGGTTTATTGGTGGGTTTTGTAACGTTAGTAGCCTGCACCAAACAATTGGAACAGGTAAAAGACGTTTTTCCTGGGTTCGGTGTGCCAAGTAATTTTGGCACACCGGTTTACCCGGTAAATGGCCCCAATAAAGTAACAGAAGCAGGTTTTATACTAGGACGCACCTTGTTTTATGAAGGAAAACTTTCCCGAGATAACACTATTAGCTGTGGTAGCTGCCATATACAATCGGCAGCCTTTACACATCACGGGCACGACTTAAGTCATGGCATCGACGATTTACTCGGCCGGCGAAATGCTCCATCTATTGCCAATGCAGCTTGGTACCAACATTTTTTCTGGGATGGTGGTGTGTTTAATCTGGATTTATTGAGTTTGGCACCTATTCAAAACCCGGTGGAGATGGATGAAACCATGCCCAATATTGTAAGGAAATTACGTA
The DNA here is from genome assembly GCA_004292605.1 of Bacteroidota bacterium. Classification (GTDB taxonomy): domain Bacteria; phylum Bacteroidota; class Bacteroidia; order Chitinophagales; family Chitinophagaceae; genus UBA10646. Next base: position 2,229 of record RDXK01000288.1, on the reverse strand, counting down.
CCACACCTAAATATCCTTCCATGTTTAGCAGTGCCTTTGGCGATACTAGCATTACCGGTACAAGAGTGCTACAAGCTTTATCACAATTTATGCTGATGTGTATTAGCAGCAATAGTAAGTATGATAGTGTAATGCGTAAGGAACCGGGAGTACAGTTTACTCCACAGGAGCAAGCTGGTTACCAAATTTATAAAAACAAATGTAGTACCTGCCATACCGAGCCCTTGCTTACCAATAATCAATTTGCTAACAATGGTTTGCCCTTGGGTATAAATCCGGATGAAGGTAGATACGAAGTTACCTTGAATGCAGCGGATAAGTATAAGTTCAAAGTACCCACACTGCGTAATTTGCAGTACACGGCTCCATATATGCACGACGGGCGTTTGCTTACTTTACATGCAGTATTGAACCATTACCAAACTGGCATGGTAAATACAGGCACGGTACACCCACAGTTTTTTAGCAACGGGCAGTTGGTAGGTATTCCATTAACACCCACTGAAAGGGAACAGCTACTAGCTTTTCTTAACACACTGAACGATAAAGTTTTGGTAACCAATAAACTTTTGGCGGAACAATAACACATGAAGCAATTACTTCTTTTATGGTGTTTAGCCGCTAGCACCCTTGGGTATGCCTGCGATATTTGCGGCTGCGGTGTGGGCACTCAATACGTGGGTATTCAGCCTGGTTTTAGTAAACGTGTAGTGGCTTTGCGTACACAATATCGTTCTATCACCACCCATGTAGGTTTAGGAGGAAGCAATACGCATTTAACCGCGAAGGAGCAATTTTTTACTACAGAGGTTTTGGTAGCCATACCCATCGGTCAACGATGGCGTTTTATGGCAAACTTACCAGTGGGCATAATTGGGAAAACTAGAGTAACATCTGGCGAACATGTGGCTACCAATGGACTGGCCGATGCAAGTGCCACAGTTTTAAGAGAAATAACAAACGTAAACACCACTTGGCAAGGTAAGAAACTAGCGGTGAGTGGCTGGTTAGGAGCGGGGATAAAAGCCCCCACAGGTAAATACACCGCGGCCAACCAAGCAAATGGATTCAATAGTTTTCAATTGGGTAGCGGAAGCTGGGATGCCTTGCTACAAGCCATGTACGATGTACGTTTGAACGATTGGGGTATCAATATTGCTTCCTTATACCGAATCAATTCTGCAAATGCCCATCAGTACCAATTTGGCAATCGCACTAGCGTAACTATGCAAGCCTACAAAAAAATTGCTAGCAGCCGTTTAGGCACCTTTTCGCCTAACGCAGGTTGGCTGTACGAACATGCACAAGCGGATAGGAATTTTCAGGAAAAAGTATTGTTTTCCAGCGGTTATATTCATCATGCAAGTATTGGCTTAGAATGGAAACGCAATCATTGGTTAGCGGGTGCCAATATTCAAATTCCATTGGTGCAAACAGTAGCCCAAGGTTTTGCAACGGCACATAGCAGGGCCATGTTTTTTGTAGGTTTTTCTTTTTAAGTTCAGCACCTTTGGTAAGTAAAAAAATTGCTTACCTTTCTAGGCAAATATTGCTTGCATATGGGTATGCCTACTATAAAAAAACAGGCCAAGAAATTTGATGTGGTAATTGTGGGTTCAGGTGCCGGTGGTGGTATGGCCGCATACATTTTGGCCAACGCTGGTGTAGAAGTTTGTTTGCTAGAGGCAGGCCCCATGTACGACCCCGCCGTAAACGTAACACAGCTAAAAAATCCGTGGGAAAGTCCACGCCGTGGGGCTAGTACCAAGTTTCGACCCTTTGGCGATTTTGATGCTTGCTACTGGGGCTGGGAAATAGATGGCGAACCCTATACCCAAAAAAATGATACCAATTGGAGCTGGTGGCGGGCACGTATGCTGGGTGGTAGAACCAACCATTGGGGTAGAATATCGCTGCGTTTTGGTCCGAACGATTTTAAACGAAAAAGCATTGACGGTCTTGGCGACGATTGGCCCATCGGCTATGAAGATGTAAAACCTTATTATGATAGGGTAGATAAATTGATTGGCGTATTTGGCACCAACGAAGGCTTATACAACGACCCGGATGGATATTTTCTTCCACCGCCCAAACCACGCTTGCATGAAATGATGATTAAAAAAGCGGGGCAAGGGCTCAATATCCCGGTTATTCCTTCTCGCTTATCTATTCTTACACAAAAAATAAACGATTCCCGTGGGGCCTGTTTCTATTGTAGGCAATGCAATA